>JBBDYF010000144.1:0-25050 GCA_040901775.1 Pirellulaceae bacterium
CCACGAGCAGGACGACCCGATAGAAGTTCCAACGCGACATGTTCCATCTCCAACCTTTGAAAGCATGCTTTGGGAGGCTCTTGACATGAGGGCCGCCCTTGGTCGACATCTCGAAAGTAGGTGGGAATCGTCTCCCATTCCGCGAGCGGCTCGGAGGGTGAGTTTCGCTAATCACTTATGCCGTTTTTCGTCAGCGCTAGTTTTCGCTAATCACTCGCAACTCGTTGGAATCGTTGCCTTTGCGCCCCGATTAGCGAAACGCCGAACCCCTTTTCGTTGATCGAACCGATCAGTGTAACGAGCTGAAGTTCACCTCCCCAAGGCTGACTGATGTTATCAGCCGTATCAGCTCGTCGGACCAGGCAAGCGGAGTGCGTTTTTACCAGGCGAGCGGGGTGCGTAAGCTCCCCGATAGCGATCCATATTTCTCAGGAACCCGTTCCGCGCAGGTGCGCGACCCCATCGGGAGGCTGGCGCCTCCCGCTCGCCTAACGAGCGGAGTTGTGAACAAGAGTGACTTTGCCAAAAAAACATGCGCGCGTCAAGGAACTTGCGCGCGCGATTTTCCGGTCCCCTGACTTGCGCGTTGCTGAAACGTCGTAAATGCCATCAGTGCCTGGTTTTGTGAAGCGGACTAGGAACGTAAGTCGAGCCATTTGTTCGCCCCCGCGCGACTAGTCTGGTCTTAGCAGGCGAGCGGGGGGTTGCGTCAGCACTCCGAGTGCTTTGTCAGTCCTACGATCCATCGTTTCAATGTTTGACTCTGCACTAGTGGCATCTGCGGTAACTACTCAGGCGCGGTCGCGCAATGGTCAGCATGGCTTCGCAGGAATCATTTTGAGACACGAGTCTCATTCTGAGACGCTAGCAGCGATCCCTCTGGATTTCAGCTTGCCAGCGCGACGCTTCTGAACGCACCGGCTACAGAGATTTTTACGCAGATTTTCGGCGCTATTGGGGAATATCCGTTCATTTCGACTAAAGTTGCCGCAAATCGGCGCAGCAATTGCACAGCGGAGGGCCGAACCAGACTCTGCCATCGAAAGTGTGGCGACAACTTTGTTTCAAACTGATTCGCGGCGAAAGATCGATCGCCGCAACACCCCGCTCATGGAGGAAGACTGTCATGCTAGTTCTCAGTCGCAAAGTCGGAGAGAAGCTGATCATCGGCGATAATATCACGGTGGTCATTAACCGCGTTGCCGGCAACCGGGTGACGATCGGCATTGAAGCGCCGGACGATGTCCGCGTGATCCGCGGCGAGCTCAAGCCGACCGTGGAAGAATTCCGCGTCATGGCCGAGCCAGTCGCCGCAGGACGCTACGACCGCACGGCCGACACCGCTGAGGTGTCCGTGCCCCGCTTGGCCAAATAGGCAACGCTACAGCTCGCTGCGGCGCGCGAGCCGGCTGACGGTAATGCTCCCCCCGAAGCAATGCGCCACGTCTGCGCTGGGCAGCCTGGGACGCTCGTGATAGTCGCTGCGGTATTGCAGTCCGTCGGCAACGATGTCGTAGTAGATCGGCATCGTATTCGGATCGGGCTCGCAGCGCACAATTGGCGGCATACGGTTCGCGCCGATGTCGGGCAGATTGACGTTCCAATAGGTCAACGGCTCGTCCTCTTGCCGCAGCACATATTCTAGTGCCGCGGTTGCCAGGCCGGCGCTGCGCGGCCAATCGTAGCCGCTCGCCCGCTGGCGATATTGAGAAAGGGCGATCGCTTTTCGGCCCAGCAGCATCGCCTCACGAGCGCCGGCCACGGTGCCGGACATGAGAATGTCGAACCCCAGGTTGCCCCCCGCGTTGATGCCCGACAGCACCAGATCGACGTCGAGCGCCAGATGCAGCAGGGCGACGCGCACGCAATCGGCGGGCGTGCCCGTCACCGCATACCGCCGGGGGCCCAGCGAAATCAGTTGCAGCGGATAATCGGCGGTGACCGCATGGCTGCAACTCGAGCGCGGTTCGGCCGGGGCGACGACGGTCACCTCGCCCAGCGCGGCGGCCGCTTCGGCCAGCGCCGCCAGACCGGGAGCGTCGATTCCATCGTCGTTGGTCAGCAAGATGTGCATCGTTGAATTCAGGAAAACAGGGCCGAAGCCACTTTCCGCAGGGCGAGCGCGACGCGGGCGAGCGTCTCGGGAGGCGAAAGCAGCACCGGGTGATGCAGCAGCACCGTTCCCGCCGCCGCACGGCGCGCTTGCGGCAACTCGCCCACCACGCGGCAGCGGTTGGTCGTGCGCCGCGCGAACCCGCGAAAGCCCTCGTCGAGCGGCACTCCCTCGGCCTGGATCGCCATTAGAAAGCTTCGGCGAAGCTGCTCGAACCGCGGCGAATCGCAGTCCGGGTCGTTGCCCGCCAAGAGCCAGGGCAGCTTGTAAAACGCCGGCCGATCGGCGTCACCCTCGGCGGGAAGTGCCAGCGGCGTCAAGCCGGGCAACTCCCCGCAGTCAGCGAGCAGTTGCCGAACCGCTGCCAATCGCCGCTCGTTCGCCTGCGCTAATTTCCCAAACTGCGGCACGAGCACGGCGGCTTGCAGCTCGCTCAGCGGGAAGGCGTCGTTCCCACGATCGGCATACACCTTGATCCGTTGCAGCACGTCGTCCCGGTTCGTTACGATCGCCCCCCCGCGACCCGCCGTCAGCAGCTTGCTTCCGCCGAAGCTTAGCACTCCGCAATCGCCCCACGCTCCGGCGGGCCGCCCGGCCACCGTTGCCCCGGGAGTTTGGCAGGCATCTTCCACAATGGCGATGCCGTGCCGCCCGGCCACCTCACAGACGCGCGGCATATCGACCAGCGAGCCGTGCAAATGCGAAACGAGAATCGCCTTGGTTTGTGGCGAAAATGCCGTAACAAGTTGTTCGGCATCGAGCGACCAGGCAAAACTGGCTACCGCGGGGTCTGCGGAACCTACTAGATCGACCAGCACTGGGCGGGCACCGACCGCTTCGACCGCCCGGAAGTTTCCGGGAAAGTCGTAAGCCGCCAAGATCACTTCGTCATCCGCGCCCACCTTCAAGCCGCGCAGGGCAAGTTCCACTGCCAGCGTGCCCGACGAGCAGAGCCGCACATGGCGCGAGCCGACCATCTGGGCCAGCAGTTCCTGCAGCCGCTGGCTGCTGGGTCCGTGATATTTGCCCCAACTGCCGTCGGCATAAGCGGCGGCCAGGGCCTCGCGCACGTCGTCGTCGGGCAGCGGCCAGCCGGGAGCGAGCGGATCGGGAAGTTCAGGGCTCACTCGGATTTCCTCAAGGGGCTCGCGCCCCCGGCTCGCCTTCTTTAGAAGCCCAAGCCGTTGCCGGTCAAAACGCCGGTGCCGACGGTGCCATCGTGAATGTGGAACATGCTCGGAAACACCTCGGCCCATGAGCGATTGCCCGCGGGGCAATACTGGCGGCCGTTCCCTTCGATCGCGGCGATTGTCGGAATGCGGGCGGCAATGCTGGCCGAGTGCAAAAACGAATAGCCGGGGCAGCTCAAATCTTGCACGCACAAAAACATGCCGTACTTCTGGGCGGCGGCCCCCATCAGCAGCGCCTCGGTCTGCCCTTTGCAAGCCTTGAGGGCCACGCCGCTATAGCCTTGCTCGCGGGCGAGTTGCAGGCTCTCCAGATCGACTAGCGATTCGTCGATCACCACCGGCTTGATCGCGGCCGCCTTGTGCATCTTGTTTTCCGGGTGCTTTTTCAGGTCGCGGTGCGTCGGTTGCTCGATGTAGTGCACGCGGGCAAGCGCCTGGGGCGAACGCTCTTGCAGGCGCTGCAAAAAGTCGAGCAAGTATTCGACGCTCGCGCATTTTTCGTTGAAGTCGAGCGAGTAATGCCATGCGCCGACGCCGAGCGAGGCCTGCGCCGTCACCGCCACCCGCTCGACGCCGAGCACCCGCTCGACATCCCACGGCAGGTCGTCCCCGTTGAGCTTGATCTTCAAGTGCGTCAGGCCATCGGTCACCATCCACTCGCCCAGCGTTTCGGGAAGGCCGTCGCTCAGCCGCTGCGTCACATCGCCATCGGTCAGCGGATCGAGCGCTCCGACCAGATGGTACAGGGGCATTTTCGCCTTCGGCTGCCGCAGGGTGTACCGGTCGAGATATTCGCCGGCAAATTCGGGCGTCAGGTAGTGGGCCAGATCGTGCCGCACGAACTCCGGTCCAAGCAGGTTGTACGAATTGGCGCCGAGCGTTTTGCCGTAGCCGTCGTGAATCGCCGCCTCGAAGGGGCTGGCGGCGACAAGCTGCGCGAGCTTGGGCATTGGCTCGGCCAGGTCGAGGCTTTGCACCACCTCGGCCGCCAGTTGGTCGTACGACTGGGCCCAATCGTGCGTGATGTCGAGCGGATGGCCGCTCGCCTGGTAGTCGCCCACCAACTTCGTCAACGACTCGGCAAAGCGCAGCATGGCGGCCAGCGACTGGGCGGGCGTGACCACGCTACTCGGCACCGTACCAGAAGGCCAAGCCCAGACATTGCCCAGCGGCATCGACCCCAGGCCCCGGCTGCGGCGGCCGTCGCGAGTTTCCACGTCGATTCCGACGTTGGCGATCACCACGTCGGTCACCACACGGCCGCCGAACTTGATCGGCGAGCGATACTCGATCCGTTCGGTATCGATGGCCACATTCAGAACGCGCAGGTCGGTCGGCTTGCTCATTGCGGTCAAACTGTCGCGCCTTGTCGAACAAAAAACGCAAGGTATTGCGACAGGGTGCAATACCTTGCGTACACTACCCCCAAGGGGAGTCGAACCCCTGTTACCGGACTGAGAACCCGGGGTCCTAGGCCACTAGACGATGGGGGCGCCTCGTTGGGGAAATCGGCCGGCCGATCGCCGGCCCATGACCCGCTGCTAATTTTTGCTGGAAACAGAGACTTGTCAACAGGGCGGTAGGTTCAGGGTCAGGGATCAGGAGCCGGGAAGGTTAGAAGTCGATGGCCAGTCCGTCGGTGGCCAAGGTGGTATTGGGAAAGATTGCGCGGGCAGCCGCCAGCCCGACGGGATCGTCCGAAGTTTCCAGCGGGTTGAAGTGCATCAGCACCAGCCGTTTCACCTGGGCGGCGGCGGCGAGCTTCAATACAGGCGCGAGCGAGCTATGCCCGGTCTTCTCTGCCCAGTCCTCTTGGCCGTCGCGAAAGTTGCACTCGTGGACGAGCAGATCGACGCCGCGAACGTGCTCCAGGTAAGGCGATCGCTCGCCGGCTGCCGTCGTATCGGTGACGTAGGCGAGCGAACGGGTCGGTTGTTGGGGGTTGGCTTGCGGAAGGCCGGGCCATTCGAAACGATAGCCGAGCGATCCGCCCGGATGCGCCAGCGGAAACGGAATGACCCGTACGCCGCTGGCGAGCGTTAGACTCTGATCGACGGGCCGGGCAGCATATGCCGGAGCTACGGGGAACAGATCGCGGCTGAACAGGTGCTGTTCGATGGCGGCCAATTTCGCGCCGTCGCCATGCACGGTGACGCGCTCGACGTTCATTTCCCACAGGATGCCCAGCAGATAAGTGAGCCCCACCGCATGATCCAGATGGGCGTGCGAGAGGAAAATGTCGAGCGTCGGCGTGGTCAAATGCTGACGGACGCGAAACATGCCCGTGCCGGCATCCAACACGATGCCCGCCTCGGGCAGCATCAGGCAAGTGGTCTGCCGCTGCTCGCTGGGATGATAGCCGGCGGTGCCAAGGAAGTGGACTTTCATTGCGCGCGGCCTTTGTGGGCCAAGGTTTTCTTAATCCGATGGATGGCGCAGAACGCAAAGCTGCTTCGATCTGGCCGCAGTGTCTTCTGGACGAGTGCGTGTCGAAAACGGCAGTGTTGTTGACAAAGCCTAAGCCAGAAACGCTACTGCAGTCTGCGACGTGTCTGGTTCACAAGATCAATGAAGTTGAGGCGCTCACCAAACAGGTAAAGGTTGCTCGCGTCCGTGGGTTCGACGTCAACGAGTCGGTCGCCATATTTCTGTTTGAGGATCAAAGCGACCTCGGCTAAACGCTCGGCGCCTTCTCAGACTGGCTTCCGCCATCCACGCCGGGGATCGCGCGGTTTCATTAGGAGCGTTTAACGGCTTCGTCGCGCGCGTGGAAGCGAAAATTCTGGCTCTGGCGAAAGAACTCCAGCGGATTGTCGTACACAATCTTGCGAATCAGGCTTTCCGGGTGCCGCCGGCGGCGCATCTCGAAAATGAAATCCGGCACGGCGGTCGGCTTGCTCGGTCCCCAATCCCCCGCGCTGTTGACCATCAACCGCTCGGCCCCGTACATCTCGACCAGGTCGCAGGCCCGTTGCGGCGTACACTTGGTGATCGGATAGAGGGTCATCCCGGCCCAGAACCCTCGGTCGAGCACGTGCCGAACCGTGTGCTCCTCGACGTGATCGACCAGTACGCGGCTGCGGTCGATGCGGCGGTCGCCGCACAGCATATCGAGAATCATCCGCGTCCCCTGGTACTTGTCTTCCAGGTGGGGAGTATGGATCAGAATTTGCTGTTTGTGGTGAACGGCCAGTTCCAGATGTTCCAGGAACACGATCGACTCGTTGCGAGTGTTCTTGTTGAGGCCGATTTCGCCGATTCCCAACACGTTGGGCAGGTCCAGAAATTCGGGAATCATGGCGATTACGTCGCGCGACAGGCTAACGTTTTCGGCTTCCTTGGCGTTGATGCACAGCCAACAAAAATGCTGTAGGCCATACTGGGCCGCACGCTTGGGCTCGATCTCGGTCAGTTGGCGGAAGTAATCCCGAAAGCCATCGACGCTACAGCGATCGAACCCGGCCCAGAACGCGGGCTCGCTAAGGCCCACACAGCCCATCTTGGCGAGGGTTTCATAATCGTCCGTGATCCGCGAAACCATGTGAATATGCGGGTCAAAGTAATCCATAGCGGGGAATTGCGATCGGCCCCGATTCAACGGGGAGGGAGGGGAAGGAAAACCGGACGTTACGACCCAGGCATTTCGAAACCTCGTTGCCAGGTTTCATCGTAAGGGCGAGAAAAGACCAACTGCACTTGCTCGGCCCGGGCAGCCGACTGGCCCGCCACGAGCAAGATCGCTTCGCGTAGTCGCTGTAAGCGGGGGTCGTCTTCGACGGAACCTTCCGCCCGCGACAAGCGATCCAGGGCGGCCGCCAGATCGAGAACTCGGCAGCGGACCTCCAAAAATTCGCGATCGAGAACCTCGGCAGCGCTTAATGGAAGAGACATACAGACGCCATTTCCAACAGCGGGTGGGAGAGCGGCCAGTCGTTACCATCCAGTTTCGCGTCGCGGGCGGGTAAAATCAAGGCTTGCAGCGGGCGAGTTGCCGGGGAATTCACCGAAATGCGGCGCTGCGTTCTAACCGTGCCATGCGGCGCCATTGGCACAGGCTGCATACTCGTCTCCCACGGGTTGCCCGGTTCGTACCGATTCGAGCGCTGCTGCTCTCGGAATCGCGCAAAGCGGTCGAGAAGCAGCAGCCCAGGTGCGCGCGGCGAAGTAGGTTTGGGCTAGGAGTTCCCATACGATGTCCAGCGGCCTGGCTACCACGCTTGCCACGCTGGCCGCGACCGATAACGAGGCCGCGGTCGCGCTGCTGCTCGCTGCGCTGGACGTGCCCGATCACGACATCCACGACGGGGCGATGCAGGCGCTGCTCACGCGCCGCAGTCCCGTCGCCGCGGCCGAGATCCTGCGCCGTTGGGATCAATTGTCCCCGCGCTGGAAACAGCAGGTGGCGCAGCGCGGCGACTGGATCGCCGGCGCCGTCCGGAAAGCCCTGCTCGACAACCACGACGACCTGCACCGCATCGGCTGCGAAGCGGCCATCGAGACGCGCGACTACGACGCCATTCCGCTGCTCGTTGCCGCCGCCGCCGAAGGCTGCACCGCCCGCTCCGAACGGGCCGGCCAGACGGCGCTGCAACTGGCCGAGCTTTTGAGCGAAGAAGTTTCTGCGCCCCGGGATTATCGCAATCGCCGCGATCCGCAGCTTCAACGGGCGCACGTCCTGGTCAGCCTGGAAAAGGCAGCCTGCGAATTCCACCAGCACGGCCGGCGGGAACTGCTCGAAGCCTTTCTGCTTCTCGCCAGCCGCGAAAATGCCGCCCTGAAACACATTTTGCAATCACCGGCAGACCGTAATTTTGGTCCGCTGGTCGAGGTGCTGGGCAACAGCCCGCGGGCCGGTCTCGAACGGTTGTTGCTGTTGTACTTGGACGATCCCTTCGCGCCGCTCGCCGCGTTGCAAGTGATGGTTCGCCGACGCGATGTCGCTTTCCTCCGCCGACTGTTGCGCAAGATCGGACCCGACCCGGCTCCGGTCGTGCGGATGAACTTGAAGCGGATTGAAAATGTTCCCTGGATGCAAGTCAACCTGTCGCTGCTCGACGCGCTGTCCGATCACGAGCAGCCGGGAGCGGTGCAACTGGCCGCCTTGAGCGGAATGCCAAGACAACTGGCGTTTGAAGCCGTCGCCTATTTGCTACGCCACGGCGCGCTGGCGGGCCGGCGAGCGGCGGCCCAGGCGCTGGACCAGTTCAACGGTCCAGCAGCCGACGACTTGGTCGTACGGACGTTGGAAGACGCCGATCCCCAGGTGCGTGCGGCGGCGGCGGCGCAGCTTCGCCGGCGCGGCGTGCCGGGTGCCATCCAACGGCTGCTCGGCATTCTGGACAGCCCGCACCAGGTGGAACGCGAAGCTGCCCAGGGCAACCTGACCGAGTTCACGTTTGCGCGATTCTTGGCGGCGTTTGAAAGCCTCGGCACCGACATCCGCCGCGTCACCGGCCGGCTCGTAAGGCAGATCGATCCGGATTGCCTTGCCGCGGTGCGTCTGGAACTGAATGCCTCCGCCCGCAGCCGGCGCAAACGGGCCCTGGAGTTGGTGCAGGCACTGGGCGCCGTCGAGGATCTCGAGGACGAGATCGCCGCCATGCTGAGCGATGAAGACCAGTTTTTGCGGATCGAAGCGATCCGAGTTCTGGCCTCGAGCGATCGGCCCCGCGCCCGGCAGACGCTCCGCGATGCGCTGATCGATCCTCACCCGCTGGTGCAAGAGGCAGCCGAGGTGGCTTTGGCCGAGCGGCTGCGTGGGCAGTTCGGCCCGATCTCGGAGAACGTCCCGACCGACACCCCGCCGCCAGACACCTTTTCCCCGATCTTCCGAGCCGAGTTACTCGGCACCCTCGATCCAACGGAAGCTTGATCCCAGCCATGGATTTGCATCTATTCCTGCCGCTTGTCGCCGCCGGCGATCCTGCCAGGCATTCGGCCAGCACTGCCGCCCGTCTATTCGATCCGCCAACCCTTGGGGCCAGTGCCGCCGGTCTCGCCTTCGGCGTGCTCTTAGTGTGGCTATATACTAGCTGGCTCGCCCAACAGCGGCAGCCCACGGCCAGCTATCCCGAGCGTCTGTTCGGCGAACTTTGCCGGGCCCACCGCTTGAGCGCAGCGCAGCGGAGACTGCTCGAATGGGTCATCGCCGAACTGCATGTGCTTCAGCCGGCGATGGTTTTCCTCGATCCCAATCTGCTCGAGGCGGCCGTCCCGCGAACCGCCGCGCCCGCCGTGCGAAAACGACTGATCGATCTGCAATCGCGGCTGTTCGCCATCGGGGAAAGAAAAACCGCCGCGGTAGCTCCGCGGCGGGATTAACGATTGCTATCTCAAGCCGCTGCCTTCCCCGCCAACGCAGTTAGGGTTCGACGGTTGCAAATGGATCGACCACCGCTTCAGCCTCGGGCATCGGCTCGGGGGCTGCCTCAAAGGGATCGGCCACGGGGGCCGGCGCCCTAAAGGGATCGGCCGGTGCCGCGCCGCCGGCGGGCATCGGTTCGGCTGCGGGCGCTTCCGCAGCTTCCGCGCCTCTGGCGGCGCCCGGTTGTCGCGATCGGAACGCGCCGCCGGCGCCTCCCGTCAGGCCTTGCGTTCGTACGTCGGCCTTCCACCCCATCTGATTCAGCAACTTTTGCAGCGTAATCATTTCGGTGCTGAACTTGGTGATTTCCTCCTTCACTTGATTGACTTTCGTCTGGCCCTCGGCCGTTCGCTTGTCGTCGTCGTCATCGTCCATCACCAGGTAGCGGGTGTTGAACGTAATCGCTCCTTCGCGCTTGCCGTCGTAGGTGACGTACAGATCGATCACACCGCCGTTGAGGGTGATCAGGTCGCGAATTCGCTCTTGATCGTCCCGGCCGTCGTTGTCGAGGTCCATGAAGCCCGCCACCGCGAAGTGAATCCGCTGGCCGGGCGACCAGGTCGGCGTGTGAACGACATCCCCAGGCAGGATCGGATTCGCGGGCGAATCCTCGAGAATGCGGCACTCGGCTAGGTGATCGTCGGACAGCCGGACGACTTCCAGACGGGCCTTCGCCTTGGCGTTGGCAACGCCGTTGATATCGTGGTCGAAGACCGAGAAGTTGGTTTGCCGCAACAGGCCATCCGCCCGGCCGACACTGATCCACACGCGCCCTTGCCGCTGGCTGACCGAGGTCACCACGCCGTCGGGGCTTTCGAACAGGTTCACCCGATCCAGTGCGAGCGCGGCGTTCTTCTCTTTCAAGTCTTGGACGGTCTTCTCGATTGTGCCGACCGTACCTTGCAATTGATCGCGCTGGTCGGTAACCGCCTTGATGTCTTCCCCCTGCTTCTTGGCCATCGCGTCCACGCGGGCCTTGGTTTCGTCAAAGATCGCACTGCTCTGGGCACGAGCCGCGGTGTAGGTCTCCTTTTCCGCGGCCAGATCGGCAGTGGCTTTGGCGGCCGCGGCAACCGCCTGTTCGGCGCGCGCGGTTTCACGCTGTTCCGCCGCCACCTTTTCGGCCTGCGCCTTGTTCACCTGATCGTTCGAATCCACCACGCTGGCGTTCTTCTTGTTGAGCGCGGCCAGCAGAATGACCGGCATCGTGCGGTAGTTCAGGATGGCCCCTTCGCCGGCTTGCGTGCCGATCAGCGCCATGTCCGACTTGAATTCATCCATCAGCTTCGCAACTTTCTCGTCTTCGCCACCGGCTCCCGCCTCGGCCGCCTTGACTTGCCCCTCGGTAGCGCCCCCCATGACGTGCTCGAAGGCCAATAGCTGATAGGTCTGCTTGTTGTTTTGCGCCTGGGTGCTTTGAGCCTTGGCGACGGCGGCGTCCCGTTCGCCAGCCGCCGTTTGAGACTGGGCGTAAAAGATGTACGTGGTGATCGCCAGCATGATCGTCAACATGGCGAAAATGATGACCGCGATTTGTAGTCCCTGACCTTCGCGCGCTGCCATTCGAATGCTCCTCAATCTGGGCGCAACCTGCGCCGCTCGACGTGCCTCTGTAATCCGGCCCGCTGAAAACTTGACTCGATCGGCCCGTGGGCCGCGGGTTCGCTGTCGACAGCGAGGTTTAAATCCGCTGGGGGGACAGCCGAGAACTTCCCCTGAAAAGCTACTCCTTTGAGCATAGATACGGGCCGGGCGAGTGTCAACGAAACCGCACCACCCCACTGGATTTAAGTGGCGGTGGCCGGTTTCTGGGTTAGTCGATAGGATTGTCAGCCGATAGGCTGGACCCGCAAGTTTGCGCTCCCATCGGCTTTCTACGCATCTCGCACCCCCGTGGATCATGGCCAAACGTAGTCATCAGCGCCCGCTCGTCGGTTTCGACGAACCCGAGCAGCAACCCCAGTCTGCCGCAGGCCAGACAGTGGACGCCTGTGAGTCAAGTGTCGTCATCGCCGACGGCACCATCCCCGCCGAGCTCTCGCCCGACGCGCCGCTCGCCGGGCGGACGGTTTATCTGGTCGATGCCCATTCGCTGATCTATCAGGTCTTTCACGCCCTTCCCGAAATGACCGGCCCCACTGGCCAGCCGGTCGGCGCCGTGCAGGGGTTCATCCGCGACCTGGTCGATCTGATCGAGATTCGCCGGGCCGACTATGTGATTGTGGCGTTCGACCATCCCGGCCCCAACTTCCGCCACCAGTTGTACGACCAGTACAAGATTCACCGCGCGGCGATGCCGGCCGATTTGCAACTGCAGATTCCGGTGATCCAAGAGTTTGTTCGGGCGCTCGGCCTGCCGCTGCTTTCGGTTCCCGGTTTCGAGGCCGACGACATTCTGGCGACCGTCGCCGCCCAGGTCGATGCGGCGGGGGCCGAGTGCTACGTCGTGACCAGCGATAAAGACTGCCGCCAGCTCATCACCGACCGCGTCAAACTGCTCAACATCCGCAAGGGGGAAGTGTTCGACGCCGTCAGCTTGCAAGCCGTCTGGGGGATTCGCCCCGACCAAGTGATCGACTTTCAATCGCTCGTGGGCGATTCTGTCGATAACGTCCCCGGCGTACCGTTGATCGGACCAAAAATCGCCCAGGAACTATTGAGCAAATACGACACGCTGGAAGGGGTCTTTGCTCATACCCACGAAATTGCAGGGGCCAAACGCAAGGAAAACCTGACCCACTTCCAGCACGTCGCCTTTGAAAGCCGCGAGCTTGTCAAGCTGCGAACCGATGTCACGTTGACGGTCGATTGGCCCACGGCCGGCGTTGGTCAGTTCCACGGCGAGCGGCTCGCCGCGCTCTGTCGCGACTGCGGGTTCAAGCAGCTTGCCCGTCGGCTGGAGACTTTGGCCAAAGGAACTACGTCCGCGGGAAGCTCGTCGGAAAAGCCTCGGGCTGCATCCGACCTGCCGCCGGATGGCGCGCCGGTCGAGTTGATGCCGGCCGAGCCGCTGACCGCGGCCGATTCTCCCGCCTGGAATGCGACCTACAAAACCATCGCCACGCTCGACGAATTGACCCGCCTGGCGATGCAGGCGGCCGAGCAGCCGCGGCTGTCGATCGACACCGAAACGACTTCGCTTTTGCCCCGGTGGGCCGAGATCGTCGGCTACTCGCTGGCTTGGAAAGTGGGCGAGGCTTACTACATTCCGGTCAAGGCACCCGCCGGCGAGCCGCAATTCGAGGCGGAGGTCGTTCGCGAAGCGCTGCGGCCCGTCTTGGAGAATCCGGCCGTCGCGAAGATCGGCCAGAACTTGAAGTACGACGTGGTCGTGCTCCGCTCGGCGGGCATCGAACTGCGCGGCCTCGGCTTCGACACGATGGTGGCCGACTACCTGCTCGATCCGGGCGAGCGAACCCACAACATGGATGACCTGGCCCGCCGCCACTTGCAGCACCAGACCATCACCATCGACCAACTGATCGGCACCGGCAAGAACCAAAAGCGGATGGACGAGGTGCCGCTCGCTCTGATTACGCAGTACGCCGCCGAAGATGCGGACGTGCCTTTGCGGCTGGCCAGCGTGCTCGAGCCGCGACTGGCGCGTGAGGGGCTTGCCGAGTTGTTCACCGGCCTGGAGATGCCGCTGATCGCAGTGCTGGCCGAGCTCGAATTCAACGGCATCCGGGTCGATGTGCTTCGCCTGCAGGAACTTTCCGGACAATTTGCCGAGCGGATCGCACAACTGGAACGCGAGATTTACGAGATCGCGGGGCGCGAGTTCAACATCGATTCGCGGCTGCAACTGGCCCAGCTCCTGTTCGAGGAATTCAAGCTTCCCATCCTGAAGAAAACAAAAACCGGCCCCAGCATGGACGCCGAGGTGCTCGAGGAACTGGCCGCCCTGCACGCGCTGCCGGCCAAGGTGATCGAGTATCGCCAGAATGCGAAGCTCAAAAGCACCTACGTCGATGCCTTGCAGCAACTGGTGCATCCCACGACGGGCCGCGTGCATACCTCGTTCAAGCAAGACGTGGCGGCGACCGGCCGGCTCAGTTCGCAGGATCCGAACTTGCAGAACATTCCGATCCGCACCGAGCAGGGCCGCGCCATCCGCTCGGCCTTTCTGCCGGGGCCCGAGGGGTGGCTGTTGATGACTGCCGACTACTCGCAGATCGAGCTCCGCGTGCTCGCGCATTTTTCGGGGGACGAGACGCTCCGCCAGGCCTTCATTGACGACCGGGACGTTCATACGCAGGTCGCCAGCGAAGTGTACGGCGTGCCTCTCGACGAGGTGACGCCGGCTCAGCGGCGGAACGCCAAAACCGTCAACTTTGGCGTGATCTACGGCCAAAGTCCCTTTGGCCTGGCCAAGACGCTGCGGATCGACCAGCGCGAGGCGGCCGACTTCATCCAGCGCTATTTCGCGCGCTATCCGGGCGTCGATGACTTTATGATTCGCACCTTGCAGCAGTGCCGCCGGGATGGATTCGTGAGCACCATCCTGGGCCGCCGCCGCCCGGTCAGCGGCGTGCGCGATCCGGCCCTGCTGGCCGATCCGCGGCAGCGGAGCCTGCCCGAGCGGATCGCCATCAACACCGTCATTCAAGGCTCGGCAGCCGACATCATCAAGCGGGCGATGATCAACGTGCATCGCCGCCTGCAAGCCGAAGCCTTGCAAAGCAAGATGCTGCTGCAGATTCACGACGAACTGGTCTTCGAGTTTCCGCCCGCCGAACGGGACCGACTGACGGCGCTGGTCGCCGCCGAAATGTCGTCGGCCGCCGAGCTGTCGGTGCCACTCAAAGTCGATATCAAAACCGGCCCCAACTGGGCGGCGTGCGAGTAGCAAGCCATTGCGCCCTCTGACCTCTGACTCCTGACTTCTGACTTCTGACCCCTGACTCCTGACCCTCGCTCCTCTCATGCTCATCCTCGGCCTGGTCGGTGGAATCGCCAGCGGCAAAAGCTTCGTCGCCGATTGCTTTCGCGATATGGGAGCGGTCGTGCTCAATGCCGATGCAGCCGGGCACGATGTGCTCCGCGAGCCCGACATCATCGCCGCCTTGGCGCAGCGGTGGGGCGAGCGGGTGCTCGACTCCCGTGGCCAGATCAGCCGGCGGGAAGTGGCGAAAATCGTCTTCGCCGCCGATGGCGATCAGGAAAAGCGCTTTCTCGAAGAGCTATCCCATCCGCGAATCGAATTGCGATTGCAACAGGAACTTGCCGAGACCCGAGCGACCCAGCCGCCGCCGCGAGTCGTCGCGATCGACGCGGCTCTGCTGTTCGAGGCGGGTTGGGACAAGCTGTGCGACAAGATCGTCTTTGTCGATGCCCCGCGCGACGCTCGCCTCGAACGGGCCATCCGCCGCGGCTGGTCGGCCGAGCAGTTCGCCGCCCGCGAAGCGGCCCAGTGGCCGCTCGAAAAGAAAGCCCAGCGCTCGCACATCCTGATCCGCAATGTTCGGACGATGGAGAACGTGCGCGACGTCGTCCGGCTGACCTGGAACGACCTGCTGTCCAAGCACCAGCCGGGGGGCGAGCGCTCCGTCAAACCGGCAATTTAATCCGCGATAGGGATCCTTAGCGCGGGCTACTTTCGGGAAGCCGAGTGGGCTGCGATTCCGCGTCCACCCTATAGCCCGGCGGTCGCCAGGATGCGTACAATTCCTACGCCATGACGGCGATTTTGCCGCACGTTGCCGCCCGACACCGGATGCGGCAACTGCCCGAAACCCTGAGCGAACATGCGAACTTCGGCCCAGCGATGGCGGCCCTGGCCCTGGGCCGGCCCGCCTCGTTCGACGGAGTTTGGGGCTCGGGGTCTGCGCTCTTGGCGGCTGCTTTGGCCGAGCATGCACCCGCTTCGCTGTTGATTGTCTGTCCCACCGCCGACCGCGCGGACGATCTGGCGGCCGACCTCGAGTTGTTTTCGGCGCAAGCGGCAATCGGCTATCCCGCCTGGGAGCGCGAGCCCGACGAAGGGGAAATTCAGGACGACACGTTCGGCGATCGGCTGCGGGTGCTCAAGCAGCTTGCCGGTTCCGCCGAGAAGGCCATTCTCGTCACGTCGATCCAGGCGATCTTGCAACCTTCTCCGCCAAAAGATGCCATCGCCGCCGGCACGCGCGTCTTGAAGCGCAGCGAGCAGATCGACATCGACGCTCTGCTTCGCTGGTTGGTCGAGCGGGGATTTCAAGCGACGACCGCGATCGCCTTGCCGGGAGAATTCTCGCACCGCGGCGGCATTCTCGATATTTATGCCCCGGATTGGCTCCGGCCGATCCGCGTCGAACTGTTCGACGACCAAATCGAATCGCTGCGCAGCTTCGACATCGGCACCCAGCGGAGCATCGAAACGCTGGAGCAGATCGACGTCACCGTGATCGGCCCACAGGCGAGCACGGCGCGGCCGTCCGGTCATCTAACCGACTATCTCCCGCCTGGCGCCTGGGTCTTGCTGGTCGATCTCGAAAAGCTGAGCGAAGAAGGGAAGAGCTACTTGCAACGAGTCGAACGAGCCGAGCGATTCCATCCGGTCGCCGCGGTGCTGGCCGAGTGCAGCCGATTTGCCGTCGCAACGTCGGCCGACATCCAGGCCGGAACGAGCGGCGTGCATTGCCACCTGCCGCTCGAATCGGTCGAACGGTTCAGCGGCGACATTGGCCGCGTCCGGGACGAACTCGATGCCATCGCGGCGCTCGACGAGGTGTACCTGGTCACCTCGACCGAAGCGGAAATCCAACGGCTCCGAGAGATCCTGGCCGCGACCAAGCTCGCCTCGGCGGGCCGGCTGCACTATGCCTTGGGGACGCTGAAAGAAGGCTTTCGTCTGCGGGCGGCGAGCGGCAGGCGCGAGCCCGCTGCTGGCGAAACTCAGCCGCGGGGCCTGCTTCTGTTAACCAGCGCCGAGCTATTTCACCGGGGCGAACTGCGCCGGCTGCCGCGCCGCCGGCTGGGCAAGGCGATCGACTCGTTCCTCGATCTGCGCGAGGGGGACCTGGTCGTCCACCTGGCCCACGGCATCGGCCGCTATCGGGGCCTGCGCCTGATCGAGAAGCAGGGTCAGCACGAAGAGCACCTGGAAATCGAGTTCGACGGCGGCACTAAGATCTACGTTCCCGCAGTCAAGATCGACCTGGTGCAAAAATATGTCGGCGGCACCAAGACCCGGCCGACGCTCGCCAAAATCGGCGGCAAGTCGTGGCTCAAGCAAAAGCAGGCGGCGGAAGAGGCGGTTCACGATCTGGCGGTCGAGATGCTCGAGGTCCAGGCGATTCGCGCCTCGCGCCCCGGCATCGCCCACAATCCCGACAGCGAGTGGCAACGCGAGTTCGACGCTTCGTTTCCCTATCAGGAAACGCCCGATCAACTCTCCGCCATCGCCGCGATCAAGGCCGACATGCACCGCCCCCGACCGATGGATCGTCTGCTGTGCGGCGACGTCGGCTTTGGCAAGACCGAAGTCGCGATGCGTGCCGCGTTCAAAGCGGTCGATAACGGCTACCAGGTCGCGGTGCTCGTGCCGACGACGATCCTGGCCGAGCAGCACTTTCATAGTTTCAGCGAGCGGATGGCCGAGTTCCCGTTCGACATCGCCAAGCTGAGCCGCTTTTGCACCACCGACGAAGAGCGGGCTTCGCTGGCTGGGCTTAAATCGGGCAAGGTCGATATCGTCATCGGCACGCACCGCGTCGCCTCGAAGGACATTCAGTTCCACAACCTGGGGCTGGTCATCATCGACGAGGAACAGCGGTTCGGTGTCGATGTCAAGGAGCGGCTCAAGGCGCTGCGGGCCACCGTCGATGTGCTCACGCTCTCGGCCACGCCCATTCCCCGCACGCTGCACATGTCGCTGGTGGGCCTGCGAGACATTTCGAACCTGGAAACGCCACCCGCGGATCGCCTGGCGGTCGAAACCAAAGTGGCCCGTTGGGACGACGAACTGATCCGTCAGGCCCTTCGCCGCGAACTGGCCCGCGGCGGCCAAACCTACTTTGTCCACAACCGCGTGGGCGACATCGAGCTGATCGCCAATCGCCTGCGGCACATCGTGCCCGAAGCTCGCCTACGAATCGGCCACGCCCAGATGGCCGACGACGAACTGGAAGGAGTGATGGTCGATTTTATCGCCGGCAAGTTCGACGTGTTGCTGGCCACCACGATCGTCGAAAGCGGCCTCGACATTCCCAACGCCAACACGATCTTCATCGACGAATCCGACCGCTACGGCCTGGCCGACCTGCACCAGTTGCGCGGCCGCGTCGGCCGCTACAAGCATCGGGCTTTCGCTTACCTGCTGCTCGAGCCGCACAAGCACCTGACCCCCAATGCGGCCCGACGGCTACGGGCAATCGAAGAGTTCAGTGAAATGGGGGCCGGCTTCGCCATCTCGATGCGCGACCTGGAAATCCGCGGCGCGGGCAACCTGCTGGGAACGCAGCAAAGCGGACACATCGCGGCGGTCGGCTACGAACTGTATTGCCAACTGCTTGAGAATTCAGTTCGCACACTGCAAAAAATGCCGAGCCGGATCACACTCGACGTCGATCTCAACCTGCCCGGCGACGCCTTCCTTCCTCCCGAATACGTTCCCGACCTGCGGCTGAAGATCGACCTCTACCGCCGGCTGACTCGCGTATCGAAGTACGACGACTTGGCCGACTTCCGCACCGAGCTGAAAGACCGGTTTGGCGAGCCCCCGCCGCCGACCCAACGGCTGCTGGCACTGGTCGAGCTAAAAATGGACGCGTCCGTGTGGCAAATCTCGGCCATCTTGCTGGAGGAGCAGTTCGTCGTCCTGCGTTACGGCAATCGGAAGCGGATCGAGCAACTTGCCGCCCTCCGCCGGGGACAGCTCCGCGTGGTCGATTATAAAAGCGCGTATGTGCCAATCCCCAAAGGGTTTAGATCGCCCGACAAGTTGCTCGCCCTGGTAAAATCGGTGTTGCGGGCCGGCGACAAGCCCACTATCATCCCGCCCCGTTTGGTGTGATGGTGCGCTGACGTTCTTCCTGGGCACTCCTCGTGATGCATCTTGCCTATCGGCTGGTCGTGCTGGCGTTCGTGGCGATCGGAGTGCGCGCCGCAGTGGGCCAGCAGGCGACGCCGAGTCCCGGCCAACGGGGCGATCCGTACAGCCCGCTCGGACCTGCGCCCCAGGTCCAAACGCGATACCCCTTGCCTCCTCCGCAGCCCGGCGCGCGACCGGCCGGCCCGGTGACCGAGCCTGCCGGGCCGCCAGCGGGTCGCTACCCGCTGCCTCAACCTGGCGCTGCCAGCCAGCCGCAGCCCCAGCAGGCAAGTTTCGCGCCTCCCGGCACTTCGCCGGCGCCAGCCAGCGGCGAGCTGTTCCAGCCCGGACAGATCGTGGCCGAGGTCGGCGACCAATACATCCTGTACGGCGACGTCGCACCAACCGTCGATCAAATCCTGACCCCCGTGATGAGCCGCGTCAGCAGCGAGTCCGAGCGGCAAGAGCTGGAGCAAGTCCGCGATAACCTGACCCGCCAGATCGTCCGCCAGATCGTCGATAGCAAGCTCATGTATCTCGAATTCCTCCGCCAGATCGAAGAAAACGCGGGCCGCGACAAGATGCCCGAAATTCAAAAGAACATTCAGCGCCGCATGCGCGAGGACTTCGAACAGGAGCTGGCCGCCATGCGCACCCAGGTCGCCGCGGCCAATAAAGAGCAGCTCCAAAAGCTGATGCAACGCGACCCGGTGCTCCCCCGGCTTTCGGTGCTGATGAAAGAGAACGGCTGCGAAACCTCGAACGAGCTCGACCTGGTGCTGCGGCGCTTCGGGTCGTCGCTCGACAAGCAACTGCGGTTCTACAGCGAAAACAAACTGGGCCGCAGCACGGTCGGCAAGCATGTCGATTTCAATCCGGAAATCACGCACCAAGCTATGCTCGACTACTATCGCGAGCACGCGGCCGAGTTTGCCATTCCCGCCAAGGCCCGGTTCGAGATTCTGAGCGTCAAGTTCGCCAGTTGTTCCACCAAGGACCAGGCTTGGAACAAGCTGGCCCAGATGGGAAACGAAGTCTATTTCGGGGCGCCGCTGGCCACGATCGCCCGCAAGCATTCGGAAGAGCCCAACGCGCAAAAAGGGGGCTACTACGACTGGATCACCCAGGGGAGCCTCGCTTCCAAGCCGGTCGATCAGGCCGTCTTTACCCTCGAAGTGAACAAGCTCAGCCAGCCGATCGAAGACGAGCGGGGCTACCACATCGTCCGCGTGCTCGAGCGGCAAGAGGCGGGGCAGGTCTCGTTCCTTGAGGCACAGCCGGGAATCAAAGACGCCATTAAGGCCCACAAGCGCGAGGGCGAATACAAGCAGTACGTCGAGACGCTCCGGACCAGTGTCAAGGTTTGGACCATTTTCGACGAGCAGCCCCAGCTTGCCCGCCAGCCGGCCCCGGCGGGCGAACCGGTGCCGCGATAACCGCGGCATTCACCCGCGGGCTTCCCTCGCGGCTGACTTCACCGGCCCGGCCGCGCCCGCTATACTGCGCCGTTCGCACTCCCCCCTTTCTGCTTCCCTGAGGCCACAGCCTATGAGCACCGCGTTGGAGAACAAGTCCGCCGCCGAAGTCGCCCGTCTGCAATTGGCCGGCAAGGAATATGAGTTGCCGGTCGTCGTGGGGTCCGAGGACGAGCGGGGGCTCGACATCTCCAAGCTGCTGGCCACCTCCGGCTGCGTCACGCTGGACGAAGGGTACGCGAACACCGGCTCGACCAGCAGCAGCATCACCTTTCTGGATGGCGAACGGGGGATCCTGCGTTACCGCGGCTATCCGATCGAGCAACTCGCCGGAAAATGCGACTTTTTGGAGGTCGCCCACCTGTTGATCTACGGCTCGCTCCCCAATGCCGAAGAACTCGCTACGTTCCGTTCGTCGATCCTGCGGCACACCATGCTGCACGAGGAAATGCGAGAGTTTTACGGCGGTTTCCCGCGCGACGCCCATGCCATGGCCATCCTCTCGGCCGCGGTCAGCGCGCTGTCCACTTTCTATCAGGATTCGCTCGACCCGGCCGACCCGCGGCAGGTCGAAGTCTCGATCCATCGCCTGCTCGCCAAGCTGCCGACGATTGCCGCGTATAGCTACAAGAAATCGGTCGGGCAGCCTTTCGTCTATCCGCAGAACGACCTGTCGTACACGGCCAATTTCCTGCAGATGATGTTCGCGGTCCCCTGTGAGCCTTACGAGGTCGATCCCGAAGCGGTCGCGGCGCTCAACCTGCTGCTGATCGTCCACGGCGATCACGAACAGAACTGCTCGACCAGCACCGTGCGGATGGTCGGCTCGTCGAACGCCAACCTGTTCGCCAGCATTTCGGCCGGGATTTGCGCGTTGTGGGGCCCGCTGCACGGCGGGGCCAACGAGGCCTGCGTCTTGATGCTCGAACGGATTCTGGCCGAAGGGGGAGACGTAAAAAAATTCGTCAACCTGGCCAAGGACAAGAGCAGCAACTTTCGGCTGATGGGCTTCGGCCATCGAGTTTATAAAAACTTCGATCCCCGTTGCACGATCATCAAAACGGCCTGCGACCGTCTGCTCGCCCGGATGAAAATTCGCGACCCGCTGTTCGACATCGCCCAGGAGTTGGAAGAGGTCGCCCTGAACGATCCCTACTTCATCGAACGCAAGCTCTATCCCAACGTCGATTTCTATTCCGGCGTGATCTATCGCGCCCTCGGCATTCCCGTGCAGATGTTTACGGTGTTGTTCGCCATGGGCCGGTTGCCCGGCTGGATCGCCCACTGGGTCGAAATGCACCACAATCCGCAAAAGCGGATCTGCCGGCCGCGGCAAATCTACGTCGGCCCGACCGAGCGGAGCTTCGTCCCGGTGAACGAGCGGAAGTAGGTTCTGCGGCCCGTGGGACTTGATTGCAAAGCCGCGACCGTGGGTCGCGCACAGCGAAGCAGCGCGGCGCTACGTCCTCGCCGGGCGATCCCCGCCGGGGTGAGTTTCGCTAATCGCTAATCGCGTTTTTTTGGCAGCGCCGGTTTCGCTTATAACTTATAACTCGTTGGATTTGCAGCACTTGCGTCGCGACTAGCGATCAGCAAAACCCGTTTCGCTAATCGCGCTGATTAGCGAAACGAACTGAATCCGCCGCAGCCGAGACCGCCCAGGATGAATTCGACGCCGCCGAACGGGGCGTCAGCCCCCTGAGGTTGACACCGGTTTTCCGCCCATCCCAACCGCCAAACGACGCAAACCATTACTGCCAAATACCTTCCGCACGGTTACGCGGTTTCCGGTTGCGTGTTCCCCTGCGCTGGCGAAAAGGCCCATTTTTCTCGCGTGAAAGCGGGCCGATGGTTTACAGAATCGTGGGAATCGGCCTTTGCCGTAAACCAGGAATCTTCTCCACCCAAAGGGCGGGGTTGCCGACGCCGCTGAGTATTCGAATTGTCAAAGAACGGGCCTTGGCCGCGCACCGTGGGGCGGGCGTCCCGCCTGCCGGACCGCGCATAGCCGCGACCAGTGGTCGCGTGAGTCTAAAGAACCCGAGTCAACGGCCATTCTATACACCCTTGCGCTACTGTCAACACAGCCACTACATCTTGTGGCTTCCCGCTCGCGACCTACCACCGGTGGTAGGCGTGGCGTATTTTGGCCTCTCGCAGCGAGCGAGGCGGACCCCTGTGACGGAGAAAAAGTAGAATGTCCCGAATGCCACGAAGATAGTGCGCAAGTCATCGCTGTAGCAAGGCTTTGCGGAGGGTGGCGCGGGGTTGTTGCATGAGGGGTATTGCTTGGGTCGTCGCTTGCGGACGCGGGGTTCGTGGCGGCCGCGGCGATGTTTGCGGACGATCACGGGACACAGCTCGTCCCCCGCGCGGAAGTGGCACAGCCAGCGGAGCGCGTCGATGAAGCTCACGCGATGCACGCTGACTTGCTGCGTCTGGGCGGCCCGCCAGATCACCAGCCGCACAAGATTGTAAGCCAGGGCGATCATTAACAGTTCTTTGTGGACTCCGGCCACCGTTTTGCATCGCAGCACGTCCAGGTGCAGCGTCTGTTTCAGGTGCCGCAGGTTCACCTCGATCTGCCACCGGTCGGCATAGAGCTGAGCGAGTTCCGCCGCCGGATACTGCGCGGGGTCGAGGAGCGTCGTGACGAGCGTCACTTCCCGCGTGCGGCAGCCGGGCTGCATGATCTGGAAACGCAGCTCACGGACCAGCTTAGCTTAGGTTATGCTTCAGCATAACGTATTAAAACATTATTGAGGAGTTATGCTGAAGCATAACCTTGTATCTTCTCTTGGTCGCTCAGATCAGGGATAAAGCGTGACTGTTTGGATAAGTGCCCCGGGGCTGCTGCGCAGCAGCCCGGGTGCGGCACGTGATCGCAGGCCGTGTTGCCGTGCAGCATCTGCAGCAGGAAGGCATGCACCGTGACCACGGGGCCGAGCAGCCGATCCCGCCAGGCGTAATTCAGCTCGCGGCAGAACGCTTCGATGGCCGCGGCCTCCAGACGGCCGCACATCCCGCATCGCCCCTCGACGAAACCCGGCCGGGCCGCTATCATACGAGGTTTCCGCCCTGGGTCATGCCGTGCCTTGAGGGGCGGCGCATTGACATAACCTGCCGACACGTCAAGACTTCGGATTCGAGCCATGTACGCGATCATCGCCGCAGACGGACGCCAATATAAGGTGGAAGAGGGCCAGGAGATTGACGTCGATTTCCGCGAAGAGGCCAAGGAGGGGGACAAAGTCACCTTCGACAAAATCCTCTTGGTTTCGGGCGGGGGAGACGTAAAGCTCGGCCAGCCGACGGTCGAAGGCGCGACCGTCACCGCCGAGGTGCTCGGCTTGGAGATGGGCGACAAGGTCTATATCCAGAAGATGCGTCGCCGGAAGAACTACCGTCGCCGCACCGGTCACCGCCAGATGTACACGCGGGTCAAGATCGAAGCGATCACGGCATAAATCTGCGCGCTAATCGTCTCCCTCGATCCCATATTGATCGAGCTTCTTTTTGAGCGTGGTGCGGTGCATCCCCAAGGCCCGCGCCGCAGCCGCGCACTGTCCGTGATGCCGCTTGAGCGCCGCCTCCAAGAGCGGCGGCTCGACCTGGGCCAGCAATTCGTCGTACAGCTTGCCCGCCGCATCGCCTGCTCGCAACCGTTGTTGGGCCCAGACGCCAACGAGCGATTGCAGGCTCTCGGCCGCCGATGGCGCAGCCGCCGCGGCGCTGTGTGCAGCCGATTCCGCAACGTGCAGCGGCGGCAATTCGGGCGGCAGGTGCTCGGGAAGGATGACCCCGTCGCGAGCGACGATCAGCGCGTGCTCGACGGCATTGCGCAGCTCGCGAACGTTGCCGCGCCACTGGCGGGCGGCGATCGCGGCCCGCGTTTCTTGGGCGATGCCGGCGCTGGCCCGATCGCCGGACGATAGCTGCTGTAGGAAGAAATCGACCAGCAGCGGGATGTCGTCCCGGCGGGCGCGCAGCGGGGGAGGTCGATCTGAAAAGTGGCCAGGCGGTAGTACAAATCGTGGCGGAATTCCCCTTGCCGCACCTTTTGTGGCAGATCCTGATGCGTGGCGGTCACCACGCGAAAATTGGTCGGCACGGTGCGCCCCGAACCGACCGGCAGCACTTCGGCGTGTTCGAGGGCCCGCAGCAGCTTGACCTGCACGGGCAACGGAATATCGGCCACTTCGTCCAGAAACAGCGTCCCCCCGTCGGCCTCGACCAGCAGGCCGGCTCGCGGCTGCTCGGCCCCGGTAAACGCTCCGCGGACGTGGCCGAACAGTTCGCTTTCGGCCAGCGTGGTATTCAGCGCGGCCACATTGACGGCAACGAACGGCCCGCCGCTGCGGCGGCTGTAACGGTGGATCGCCCGCGCGACCAGTTCCTTGCCGGTGCCGCTTTCACCCGCCAGCATCACACAGGCATCCGCCGGCGCTACCAGCGCGATCCGCTTGAAGACTTCCTGCATCGCCGGCGTGCGACCGAGCAGGCCGTCGGTTTGGACGTCGATTTCGGCGGCGGGCGTCGTCGCCGGCTGAGCGAGCCCGCGCTGCACGATCCGCTCGATCTGGTCCAGGTCGAACGGCTTGGCGACGTAGTCGATCGCTCCTTGCCGCACCGCTTCGACCGCCGTGCTCAGGTCGCCGTGCGCGGTCATCACCACCACCGGCGCGGCCGGCGCCAGCGCTCGCAACTGCGGCAAAGCAGTGAGCCCATCCATGCCAGGGAGACGCACGTCGAGCAAGATCAAGTCGGGCGGCTGCTGAGCCGCCAGCTCCAGCCCGCGCTCGGCCGAGGCAGCCGTTCGCACCTGGTGCCCCAGCCGCTTGCCAAGCTGGGCCAGCCCCCAGCAGATCGCTTGTTCGTCGTCGATTACCAGCAGG
>JBBDYF010000145.1:0-9576 GCA_040901775.1 Pirellulaceae bacterium
GCGAATACGGCACCACCACCGGCCGGCCGCGGCGCTGCGGCTGGTTCGACGCGGTCGCCGTCCGCTACACCGCCCGCCTGTCGGGCATCGACTGCATCTCGCTGATGATGATGGACGTGCTGAGCCAACTGCCCGAGGTGAAAATCTGCACGGCCTACGAACTGGACGGCCAGCGAACCGATCGCTTTCCCAGCCATGCCGATGACCTCCGCCGCTGCCAGCCGGTGTACGAGACTTTTCCCGGCTGGATGACCGACGTAACCGGAGTGCGCCGCCTGGCCGACTTGCCGGCCGGCGCGCGGGCCTATCTCGACCGGGTGAGCCAACTGGTCGGCAAGCCGGTCGAGATCGTTTCAGTCGGTCCCGATCGGGTGCAGACAATGTTCGGCGGCAGCATGGTGGGCTAACCGCTGGAGAGGAGCTGCCGTTTCAATCTCCCCCTGAATTGGCCTATCGCAGAACGCTGGAACGCGGCGCCTTGGGAGGGCGAGGCATTGGCAGGGTGAGGCATTGGGAGCGCGAGGCTCCCGCCGAGCCAGGCGAGCTACCTGCCGAGCGCCGAGCGACGAGCGGCACTACCCCGCAACTTTTCCCTCGACCAGCCGGACGGTTCGATCGGCCTGGCGGGCGATCGCCTGGTCGTGGGTGACCATCAGGATGGTCAGGCCGGCATCGCGGTTGAGGGTCTTCAGGATGGAGAGGATTTCGGCCCCGGTTTTCTGATCGAGATTTCCGGTCGGCTCGTCCGCCAGCAGCAGCTTGGGCTGGGCGATCAGGGCGCGGGCGATGGCGGTGCGCTGCATTTCGCCGCCGGAAAGCTCGCGCGGGGTGTGGGTCAGGCGGTGCGACAGGCCGACCATCTCAAGCAGTTCTTTGGCCCGCTCGACGTGCTCGCGACGCCGCCAGCAATAACTCAAGACGCCGTAGCGGATCATGATCGGCGCGAGCACATTTTCGAGCGTCGTCAGCTCCGGCAGCAGGTGATAGAACTGAAAGATCATGCCAAAGTGCTGGTTGCGAAGGACATCGCGGCCGCAGGCGGGCAGGTTGTCGATCCGGTTCCCCTCGAAGCGGATTTCGCCCGCATCGGGGGCGTCGAGCGTACCCAGCAGATGCAAGAGCGTGCTTTTGCCGCTGCCGCTTTGGCCGACGATGGCGACGAACTCGCCCGGGCGAACCGAAAAATCGACCCCCTTGAGCACCGGCACTTCCACTCGCCCCTTGCGATAGCTCTTTTTCAGGTCGCGAGCTGCCAGGAGGGGGCTGGGGGCTGGGGGCTGGGGGCTGGGGGAGTTCAAGGTTCCGGGTTCAAAGTTCAAAGTTGGAGAACTTTGAACTTTGAACTTTGAACTTTGAACTTTTGGTTGCGGATTTGCAATTGCGGCCAGCTTACTCATAACGCAGTGCCTCCACCGGGTGCAGCCGAGCGGCACGCAGCGCTGGCAACACGCTTGCCAGCACGGCAATCAGAACCGCCCCCACGGCGACGCCGACCAGCGTTGCCGGCTCGACGATCGTGGGAATCTGCTGGAAGTAATAGACCGTCGGATCGAACACTTCTTGTCCGGTCACCAGTTCGATCAGCTTGGCGATCTGGTTGATGTAATAGACGAACGCCAGGCCGCCGAGCATTCCCACGCCGCTGCCGACGATGCCCAACGAAAATCCATAGCTCAGGAAAATGCTCATCACGCCCCGGCTCGGGGCGCCGAGCGCCTTGAGCACGCCGATATCGCGAGTCTTTTCGACCACGATCATGAAGAACGTGGCCAGAATGCCAAAACCCGCCACCGCAATGATCAAAAACAGCAGGATGTTGAGCAGCGTCGTTTCCATCTGCACGGCGGCGAGCAGCGGCCCCTGCATGTCGCGCCAGGATTGAATGCGATAGGGGTGCTCGTCGGGCGGAAAGTGGGCCCGCAGCTTGTCGCGGGTGGCCGTCAGATCGACGCCCGGCTTGAGCTTGAGCTGGATGGTCGTCACCGCGTTGCCCATCTGCCGGTTCTGCTGCATCGCGGCGAGCGGGATAAAGGCAAAGCCGCTGTCGTACTCGCTCATCTTGCTTTCGTAAAAATCGACGACCGTGAACTGGCCGGCGATCACCTTCGGCGGCATCCCGGCCGAGGCAAAGGCGACCCCCACGTCGTCGCCGGGGCGGCACAGAAACACGTCTTGCACCTTGCCGGCCGCATCGCGCTGGCGAACGCTGCCGATGGCGATCCCCAGAATGATCCCCGTGTATTGGTCCTTGGCGGGATCGAACACCTCGGCCTCTTGGGGGCGAGCCGCTGCGAAGGGGTCTTGGGGAATTTCAGGACCAGACTCCTGATTCCCGACACCTGATTCCTGACTCCTGCCTTCGCCCTCCCCGACTGGCTCCTGCTCCCGGATTCCGCCCGGATCGATCGCTTGATTCATCAGCCGCTTTTGGGTTTCGAGCTCCCGTTCGTAGTGGGCCTTCAAGCGGCGATAGTTCCAGCCGCTGGGAGGAATCGAATGCTCGTCGTCGCCGTAGCCCTGCTCGCGGAGCAGAAAACTGATTTGCCGCTGGTTTTCCGAATGCAGCAGGAACTGGCGGAAGTCGCTCACCTCGGCATAGGTCGCTTCGTCGACGCCGATCAGATTGACCTGGCGGGTCAGCATTTGGCCGCGGTAATTGATATTGATCATTGCCGGCACGTGGACCGCAGCGGTGATCGCCTGCAGATCGTTGCCCAGCACTTTGCGGATTTTGGCAATCAGCAGATCGGGATCGGCAAAGCCATCCTGGCTGTGGGCTTCGACAATAATGTCGGCCAGGATGCCGTGCAGGCGGACGTGCATCTCGTGCGCGAAGCCGGCCATTACGCTGTTGACAACGATCAGCGTGCCGACCCCCAGCATGACGCTGATGATCGAAGCCAGGGCGATGTAGCGGGTGCGGAGATACCGCCAGGAAAGCAACAGCTTGTACATGGGCCGTCCGTGGCCGAGGGATGGATTTTAGAATTCAGATTGGACGTGCGCGGGCCCGCCAGTTATAGAGTGTGGCGTGTGAATCTCGAATCCCAAAAAATGCTAGCAGCGGTTGGACGGTTCGCGTTTATGGGCTCAGCAGCTTCTCGGCTCGCTGGCGGAGCTGGGCATCGGGCAGGGCGCGCAGCTTTTTGCGCTGCTCCGCGGAAAGAGTCTTTGAATCGAGCTTGCCGCTCTCGATGAGGCCGAGCAAAGACTCCGTTCGAGCCGGACTGCGAAGGAGGGCATCGACCGCCAGCCCGCGGTTTTTGGTTGTTAAACTGGGCATCGCGTCGGCCAGAAGCTGGCCAGGGCGGGGATCGTCCACGTCGGCCAGACCGCTGACCGCGCCCATCTGCAGTTCGGCATTCGCGTCTTTGCCCAGGTACTTCGCCAATTGGGCGAGGTGCTTGTCGGTCGGGTCCAGGGCGATCATCCGCAGGGCGTCGTAGCGCGTGCCGGCCTTCACCTGCTCGTTGTCGGCCATTGCCGCCGCAGCAGTTATCGACTGCTGCCAACGACGCCGCAAAGCCTCGTCCCCTGCCAGCAGTTTTTCGATCCGCTGGCGGGGCCAGTCCCCCGACAGGCTGATTCCGCCCACGATTCCGCCCCCAATCACGACCGCCTGCCAGTCGCGCAGCCCCTCTCCTGGCCGCGGGAGCGACACCGCCAGCAGCTTGCGGAGCGGAGCCTCCTGGTTCTGCTTGCCGGCTGCGACCGACACCCGCCAGATCCAGGGAATGCGCCGGTACTCCTCCCGCGGATCGTCGGCCGGCAGGTCGGCGATCAGCGCCGCGACGATCTCTGCCGCCTGATCCGCGCTGTCACTTGCCAACTGCTGGCGCTCGTCGGCCGGCAGCGCATCGTCGAGAATTCTCCGGCTGAGTTCGGCGGGGTTGGATGGCGCCGGTACTTGGCCGGCGGCGAGACAACCGATCAGAATCAGGTGCTGGACGAGCATGGCAATCACTCCGGGGTTAAGCTGGCAGCATACCCGAAGTCATCTCCGCCCCCGCAGGGAGAACAGCGGGGTTTCGCCGTTGCCGGCCGGCGGGGGGCTTGCTATCATCCGCCGCGCGCTGGCCGGTTCGGGCCGCGCGTTAGGGATTCAAAAGGAGTTTTCCCATGCCCAGGCCTGCCGTGCGCATTGCCATTTTGGCCGCGCTGGTGGGACTGTGCGCAGTGGGTTGCAAGAATGGGGTCTTTCAGACCCCCGCGACCACGGCCCCCGCCACCAGCAGCGCCTTCCAACAGCAGGCCCAGTCGTTGGCGACGCAGGTGCAAGACCTGAACCGCCGGGTGGCCCAACTCGACCTGAACAACACCGACCTGCATCGCCAACTGGCGCAGTCCCAGCAGCAGCGGCAAACGTCGCAAGATCAGGTCGAGTTGTTGCAGAAGCAACTGGGCGAAGTGGCCCAGAAGTACAAAAGTTCGCAGCTCGCCCAGCAAGACGCCCAGAAACAGGTCGGCGCTTTGCAGGCCTCGACCCAGTTCCGCGGCGGGGCGGCGATTACCGCGAACAACAGCGTTAAGCAATCGCTTTCGGCCGTGTCGATTCCCGGCATGGAAATTCGCCAAGAAGGAGGCGTTGTACGGATCGAAATCCCCGGCGACAAACTGTTCGTCCCCGGCAGCGGCCAACTACAAAACGACGCCTATCGCCTGCTGGACGAGGTGTCGGCTGCCATTTTGCGGAGCTATCCGCGGCAGCGGATAGTGGTCGAAGGGCACACCGACGACGCGGCAGCCGCCAATCCGACCGCGGCCCATGCCCTGACGAGCGCCCAGGCGCAAGCCGTCTTTGCGCAGCTTGTGCAGCGGGGCCGGATTCCGCCGCGGCAACTGTCGATCCTGGCGATGGGCGAGAATCACCCCCAGGCGAGCAACGCGACCGCTGCCGGCAAGGCCAAGAACCGCCGGGTCGAAGTGGTGATCTATCCCGACTCTCTGTAAACGCTTGCGACTCTAAAACGCGTGATGCGCATGTCGATCCTGGCTGTTCCGGTCGTCGTCGGCCCGTTTGCGGAGGGCGACGCAGCGTCCTTCGATGCCCAACTGCTTCGCGGTCTGTATCACCTCGCCCCGCAACAGGTGTTCGTACTTCAGGTTTCCCGCCAGTGAGCGGAGGGCCTTTCCTGCCAGCGACGGCCAGCCCGGTGGGGGCTCGATGACGACCACGGGATGGGCCACTTCGAAGTCCCGGTTGGCCAGCGCGTAGCGCATCACCGTATGCACCGCCGGCCAGTCCGAATCGTCGAAGACCGCCAGGCCGCCGACCGCGAGCAGCTTGTCGGACACCAGGAAATCGGCGAACACGTAATCGGTCAGGTGGGCCCCGTCGATAAAGATCAGCTCCGCTTGGATTCCTTCCCGCTCCAGGTCGGGCAGCGCCTGGTGCGAGGGCAACTCGACGAGCCGAACGTAGTCGCCCAGGCCGGCCTGGCGCACCAGGCCCAGGCCGACGTTCTTCCAGTCGCTGGTCTGAAACGGATCGATCGCAATGTGCCGGCCCGATCCGTTTTCGGCCAAGGCGGCCGCCATGAACAAGGTGGAAATGCCGTTGGCCATGCCGATCTCGACCGTGCAGGCGGGCCGGTTTTCGCGCACCAGGCGATACAGAAAATCGCCCTCTTCGCGGGGGATGAAAATGTCGAGCGGCGTCGTTCCGCCCCCCGCGAGCGGCAAGGTGCGGGTGGCGAAGATCGATTCCACCAAGGGATGAGGGCAGCGCATCGGTTGTCGGTTCTGTCGCTTCTGGGCAGGTAGATTGTCAACGCCGGTCAAGGCAAATTCTAGCTCGCGGCCGTTTGCGGCAACATTGTGCCAAACCAGGTTTTAGCGGCATGTCACTTCATTAGCTTCTGTTCATGGATCTTGTAGCAGTTAGCCGTCTGAAGTTGATCTTGGTGACCTAGGGGAGGGGCGGGGTCGCGCGCCTACGAGCCCCTGCTCGCCGCCCCGATTTTCTCGCAGGCGGGGGCTTGCCCTGCCGAACCACTTTGTGCCATATTTCACAATCTTTCACGGCAGGCGGGGCTGATCCGCATGAAGCGGCGGCCACGCTTTTGACGATCGCCGGAAAGCATTAGCCGCTAATGCTTTCCGCCACCAGCCGGCTGGGCCTGGGCACGAAGACTGTGGCACAATTTTTTAACGAAGTCGTTCTCGACTGGCTGGCGGGTTGGTTCGGCGGCTCCGTCGGGCCGAACTACTGGCTGGGCTACGTGCTGGCGGCGGCGGTCCATCTGGGCCTGCTTTTGAATGTTGTCGCCGTCGGCGCACTCTTTTTTATCTGGCTCGAACGCAAGGTCGCCGGCCGGATTCAAGACCGCCTCGGCCCGACTCGCGTCGGCGGCAAGTTCGGCTGGCTGCAAACCTTGGCCGACGGCATCAAGCTGATCGCCAAGGAAGACATTATTCCCAAAGACGCCGACTCGCTGCTCTTTAGGCTGGCACCCTACGTCAGCTTTGCCGCCAGCTTTGCGGCGTACCTGGCGTTGCCGTTTGCCAACGGCTGGGCGGCTCAGGAGATCAACGTCGCGGTGTTCTTCATCGTCGCGGTGTTGGGGCTGGAGGTGTTTGGCGTCATCCTGGCGGGCTATGCATCGGGCTCAAAATGGTCGCTCTTCGGCGGCATGCGCGAGGCGGCCCAGGTGGTGAGCTACGAAGTGCCGATCGGCCTGTGCATCGTCATTCCCGTGATGATCTGCGGCACGATGAACCTGGTGACGATCGGCGAAATGCAAGCGGGCCTGTTCACCAATTGGTTGATCTTTCACGATCCGTTCACGTTCCTGGTTTTCTTCGTCTATTTTACCTGTGCGGTCGCCAGCGTGAACCGGGCCCCGTTCGACTTGGCCGAGGCCGAGAGCGAGCTGGTCGCCGGCTTTCATACCGAATATTCCGGCCTGCGGTGGAGCTTCTTCTTCATGGCCGAGTACGGGTCGATGTTCCTGGTGAGCGGCTTGGCCGCCATCCTGTTCTTCGGCGGCTGGAACGGCCCGATACCCATTTTCCACATGCTCGGCTGGGCCTACGAGCAAGGGCAGACCGACTTCACCGCCACGGAATTAGGTCTCGGCTACCTGGCCCAACTGGCGGGGGTGACCAACTTCCTGCTCAAGACGACGTTGTTTGTCACCCTGATGATGTGGGTCCGCTGGACGCTGCCCCGGTTGCGGATCGACCAGGTGATGACGACCTGCCTGAAATACTGCGTGCCACTGGCGGCCTTCTGCTTTGTCGGGGCGATGGTCTGGAAGCTGGCCGATTGGCCGACCGTTCACACCCTGGCCCCGGAGACCTACGGCCGCTCGTTCGCCGAAGTGCGCGAGAACTGGGTGCTGGAGGAATCGTCTGTAGGGAACGCGAGCGACGAGCGGCGAGCGGGGGGCGTGAGCCCCCTGAGCAGTTCCACCGGCAGCGTTCATTCCGACACCACTCTCGCCCAGGAGGCAAACTGATATGTTCCTCCTGGCGGCTGTGCTCGATTGGCATTCGGTCCTTTTCCTGCTGTTCGCCTTGCTCGCCTGCGGGTTTGCCGCGGCGGTGCTGGTGACCAGCAACATCGTGCGGATGGCGTTCTATTTGACGCTTTCGCTCGGCGCGACCGCCGGCCTGTTTTTCCTGGCCGGGTCCGAGTTCGTCGGCTCGATGCAACTGTTGATTTACGTCGGCGGCACGCTCGTGCTCTTGATCTTCGGCGTAATGCTCACGGCGCAGGCCCGCTTCGTTTCGATGAAAACCTCGGCGGGCGAGTGGGTGCTGGGGGCGATCGTCGGCGCGTCGCTGTTTGGCGTGCTGCTGTTTGCCGCCTTCAACGTCGAGGACTGGCGTACGCCGCGGCCCGACCGCAACCAGATTGCCCTGGCCGAAAGCAAGACGAGCACCCCGATTGGCCTGGCGCTCGCCGGCGTGCGGGTCGATCGGTTGGAAGAGCCCAACGAGCAACTCCGGGCCGGCATGTCGGGCTATCTGCTGCCGTTCGTGATCGTGTCGATGCACCTGTTGGTGGTGTTGATCGGGGCCGGATACATGGCCCGGACCAAACGTGTCGGCGCCGCACGGGTGCCGCTTCGCCCCGCGACGGTTGCCGCGCCGCGAGACCGGCGTCGGTCGCGGCTGGTCACCGCTGGCTTGGCGAGCGGTCTGGCGATCAACTTTTTGCTGGCGGTGGCCTGCTTTGCACTCATGCAACGGCCGGCGGCCAGCGAGTCGGCGGCAAATGCAAATGTAAATTCGGTTCTCACCGCCATTGAACAGACGCTGGTCGCCGCACCCGACTGGCTGCTGCCGACCTTGGGGCTGTTGTTCCTGGTGAACGTGCTGCTGCTGATGGTCGTTTGGTACTGGCAAAAATGGGGCGTGATCGGCCTGGTGCTGGTGCCGGTGGTGCAAGCCTTGTTGATCGGCAACAGTAGTGTCGGGCCCGCCTTGGCGACCGGCTTTTTGATTTTTGCGCTGGCCCCCGTCGTGATGTTGATTGTGCTGCTCTGTTCGGGCCGGCGTCCGACCACCTGGTCCCAGATGGAATAGCGAGCTTTGCCGTAAGGCAATTTTGCGATAGCTGTTATGAATCCGTTTACCGAACCCGTGACCGTTTCGCACTACCTGGTGGTCGGCGCCATGCTGTTCGTCACCGGCGCGGTCTGCATGGCGACCAAGCGAAACGCCCTGGGCGTTTTGATGGGGGTCGAACTGGTGCTGAACGGGGCGAACGTCAACTTCGTCGCCTTCGGCAGCAAGTACCTCCGCGAAAGCACGCTCGGCCTGGATGGCGAGTTGATCGCCCTGTTCGTGATCGTGCTGGCCGCCGCCGAGGCCGCCGTCGCGCTGGCGATCGTCCTCAACTTTTACAACAACCACACCACGATCGACGTCGATCAAGCCGACGACCTCAAAGGCTAATGAACCCCTCCATGCTTCCTGGGCTGCTCGGGGTGGCGGTACTCTTGCCGCTCTGCTCGTTCTTCGTCATTTGGCTGTTCGCCAAATGGCTGGGGAAGAGCGCGGCCCTGGTCGCCGTCGGGGCGATCGGCGGGGCCTGCCTCCTTTCGTTTGTTGCCTTGTTTGGCATTTGGCTGCCGCACCACTGGCCCCCCGCGGCCGGCCACCAGGCGGCCCACGGCGAGCAGCACGAAGAGCATCACGAAGCCAGCCCCTCTGACCAGCATGCTCCTGCCGGCCAGCACAGCCAATTCGGCACGCGGCTTGCGCCGTTTTACGTCTCGTTTGCCCAGGCCACCGGCGAGAGCCACGCAGCCGAGGATCATTCGACAGCCGTCGATCACAGCCAGGATCACAGCCACGCCGCGGAAAACCCGTCGTACACGGGCGAGTTCTACACGCTGGGCGAGTTTGGCCCCTTGCGGATCACGATCAGCTACTACATCGACTCGCTGACGATTTGCATGTTCTGCATGGTCACGCTGATCGCCACGCTCATTCATTGCTACGCCATCGGCTACATGTCGGACGAACTGAGCGACGTCACCGACCACGAGGTGACGCTCTCTAACGGCCACCACCTGCATCGCCCCGGCCGCTTCCCGCGGTTCTTTCAGTACCTGTCGCTCTTCT
>JBBDYF010000145.1:9586-24967 GCA_040901775.1 Pirellulaceae bacterium
GCTCTTCTGCTTCAGCATGTTGGGCCTGGTGCTGGCGGGCAACATCCTGATGGTGTTTGTCTTCTGGGAACTGGTCGGCATCTGCTCGTATTTTCTGATCGGCTTTTACATCGAACGCCAAAGCGCCTCGAATGCCGCCAATAAGGCGTTCATCGTCAATCGGGTCGGCGACTTTGGGATGATCATCGGCCTGATGGCGATCTGGTCGAGCCTGGGAACCTTTGCCTTTGGCGATGTCGAGCGGGTCGATGCGGCCAGCCAAACGGTCGTCGAGCCGGGGATCTTCAGTCTCGTCCGCCCCGGACCCGATCATGCCTTGATCGTGCCCGCTGGCATGGTGGCCGACGGCGCGCGCGAACAAGTGGCCGCGATCGTCCTTGATCACGCAGGCACGCCCGGCGGCCTGGCCAACGCCCAGTCGGAAGTTGCCTCGCGGATTCCCGCCTGGCGGGCCGAGGGGTACGGCTATTGGCTCTTGGTGGTCGCCGGTCTGGGAATCTTTTGCGGCTGCGTGGGCAAAAGCGCCCAGTTTCCGCTGCACGTCTGGTTGCCCGACGCGATGGAAGGCCCGACCCCGGTTTCAGCCCTCGTCCATTCGGCAACGATGGTCGCCGCCGGCGTCTATCTGGTCGGCCGCTTTTTCCCGGTCTTTGCCCCGGAAGTGCTTTTGACCATCGCCTCGATCGGCTGCATCACCATGCTGCTGGGGGCGACAATCGCCTTCACCGCCGTCGATATTAAGCGGGTGCTGGCCTACTCAACGATCAGCCAGCTCGGCTTGATGATGCTGGCCCTGGGGGTCGGCGGCTGGCTGGGGGGTGTGCTCCATTTGATTACGCACGCCTTCTTTAAAAGCATGCTCTTCATGTGCTCGGGCTCGGTCATCCATGCCGTGCATACCAACGACATGCGCAAGATGGGAGGGCTGTTCAACAAGATGCCGGTGACGGCGATCACCATGTTGATCGGCTGCCTGGCGATTGCGGGGGTGGCGGTTCCGTTCGTCGTCGGCTTCAGCGGCCACTACTCGAAAGATGCGATTCTCGAACAAGCGATGTCGTTTTGGCAGACGAACGGCAACGCCTGGTCCGGCATTTTCTTTGTCATGGCGCTAGGCGGCGCGGCGCTCACTTCGTGCTACATGTTCCGCATGTGGTTTATGACCTTTGTCGGCCAGCCGCGAGACCAGCATGCCTATGACCACGCGCACGAATCGCCCCCGCTCATGGCCCTGCCGCTGGTTATTTTGTCGGTCTTTGCGATTAGCGTCGCCTGGGACATTCGGCTGATCGGCTTCGGCCTCATCGCCGCCGCATTTTTCATCGCCCGAGGCTTCCAGCAGGGCTGGTTCAATCGCCCTGCTCATGGCCACGCTGGACACGGCCACGACGATCATGGGCACGATGCAAACGGCCACGATGCGCACGGCCACGACGACCACGCGCACAGCCACGCCGCTCCTAGCCACGACGACCACAGCCATCACTCCCCGGCCCCTTCGTCTCCTCCCGCCCTCACTTGGCCCTGGGTCGGGTCGATGCTGCTGGCCTCGATCGTAGGGGGCTTTTTGATCTTCCTGGCGATCAACAATGAGATTGACGAGTCGGCCAGGCTGCGCACGCTGTCGCTAGTGAACCTGCTCGAACAATCGCGCCCGGCGGGAACCTCGGCCGACATGCAGGGACAATGGCTCCGCTGGACCTGGCCCGACGAGCACAAGAGCCATGTCGATGCGATCCGCATTCCGGTGACGCTCATGGCGACGGGAACCTGGATCGGCGGCATTCTGCTGGCCGCCCTTTTGTACTGGTGGGGTGTATTGAGCCCAGCCGACATCCGCCGCCAGTTCGCACCGCTCTACACGCTGCTTTGGAACAAGTGGTATTTCGACGAGATTTACCACGCGACGTTCGTGCAGCCGACGCATGTGCTGTCGCGGTTCATCTCGGGGATCGACAAGGTCTGGATCGACGGGCTGATCCACTGGCTCGCCCGGGCGGTCGTCTGGTTTTCGAAGGGCTGGGAACTCGTTGCCGACCGGGGGGTCGTCGATGGCTCGATCAACTTGTTTGCCGGCTGGACATACTCGCTGGGCCATAGCCTGCGGGGGGTACAGACCGGCAGCATTCGCCAATACGTCATGTTTATCGTCGTCGGCGCGGTCGCCATTTTTGTGTTGATCAGTTTTTTCTGGAGCCCGACGCTCGCCCGATAGCGGCCCGTCTTGCTATGCCGCCCCCAACCGAATCATCGCGCCAAATCAACCAGCCGTTCTGAGATTGCCGATATGACTCCCGCCCTGCTGCTGAGCCTGATTGTGTTTCTGCCCGCCTTTGGGGCGTTGGCGCTCGCGTTTTTCCCCAGCGACAACAAAGAGGGGATTCGCCTGGTGACGCTGGGCGTCACGGCCCTTGTGCTGATCCTGGTAGTGCTGGGGCTGATGGTGCCGCCGCAATTCACCGGGGGGTGGAACGAGGGGCTGTTGTTCGACACGGCCCAGGCCGACCTGCAAAACGTCGTCAACCGCTCGTGGATTCCTTCGTTCGAGATCGACTACTTTCTGGCGCTCGACGGGATCAGCCTGCCGCTGATCGTTTTGACCGCCCTGGTCAGCTTTTTGGCGATGGCCGCCAGTTGGTCGATCACCAAGCATGTGAAGGCGTACTGCATCCTGTTCCTCTTGCTCGAAACGGGGATGCTGGGCGTGTTCCTCTCGCTCGACTTCTTCCTGTTCTATGTCTTCTGGGAAGTGATGCTGCTGCCGATGTATTTTCTGATCGGCGTGTGGGGGGGGCCACGGAAGGAATACGCCGCGCTCAAGTTTTTCCTGTACACGCTCTTGGGCAGTGTTCTAATGCTGATCGCCATTTTGATGCTCTACTTCGCGAGCAACCTGGCCGATCCGGCACTGAAAGATCACCTGGCCCGCTGCCACCTGAGCCCCGCCGTCGAGGCTCGCACGCTGGCCGCCATCGCCGAGATCGAGGCAGGCCGCGCCGAACTGGGGCAGGTCAAGATCCACACGTTCAACATCGTCGCCATGCAGCAGATCGGCCAGCACACGGCGCAGTTCAGCCAGGAGCTGCAATGGTGGGCCTTTTTGCTGCTGTTCATCGGGTTTGCGGTGAAGGTGCCGCTCGTCCCGGTGCATACCTGGCTGCCCGATGCCCACGTTGAAGCTCCCACCCCCATCTCGATGATCCTGGCGGGCGTGCTGCTGAAAATGGGTGGTTACGGCATCATTCGGATCTGCTACCCGATCTGTCCGCACGGCGGCTACGACCTGATGTGGTTCGTCTGCATTCTGGGTGTGGTCAGCATGATCTACGGGGCTTTCGCCGCCCTGGCCCAGAAAGACTTCAAGCGGATGGTCGCCTACAGCTCGGTCAGCCACATGGGCTACGTCGTGCTGGGGCTGGGCGTCTGGTCGGCCCTGGCCCGCAACGGCTACGACCCGTATTACTGGAACATGGGGGTCAAAGGGGCGATGTTCCAAATGATCGGCCACGGCATCAGCTCGGCCGGCATGTTCTTTATGGTCGGCATCGTTTACGACCGGGTTCACCATCGAAACCTGGAAGAATTCGGCGGCCTGTTCGGAAAAATGCCCTATTACACCGCAATGGCGATGGGGCTGTTCTTCGCCGGCTTGGGGCTGCCGGGCTTGTGCGGCTTTATCGGCGAGGTGTTCGTCGTCCTGTCGGTCTGGAAGTTCAGCTACGTCCTGGCGATCCTGTCGGCGAGCGTGGTCATTCTGACCGCCGCTTATATTTTGTGGGCCGTGCAGCGGGTCTATCTGGGGGCCGAGTACAAAGGACCGCACGAAGACCACCTGACGCCGAGCACCCTCCGCGAGAACGCCATCGGCACCGCGCTCTTGGCCTTCGCCATCCTGCTGGGCGTGTTTCCGTACCAGACCGTGCTCGTCTATATGGACCAGACGATCGACCAGCAGGTGCAAGACCTGGCCGCCTGGACCGAGAACGTGAAAGATGCTGAAGGGGCCGCGACGGTGGGGACTGCGCGCCTGATTCCGGCGACGACGACGCCCGCGCTCGCAGCGCCCGTTCTTACGCAGCCCATCGCCGCGCCGGCTGAGATTTCCACCGCCGCCTCCACGCTCAACTGAACGTAAAGACCAAGCCGTGAACCTGCACGAACTCGTAAGTCAACTGATCATCGACAGCAAAGGGGGGGCCGACGGCCTGCTGACGGCCGATTCGAGCCTCCGCGCCTTTTTGCCGGAGCTGGTGCTCTGCGTCACCGTCCTGGCGATGCTGCTGATTCGCGTGTTCCGCTTCGGCCGGCACGTCGATATGTTCTGGGTCGCGCTGGCGGGCTCGGCTGGGGCGCTCTACTTTGCCGCCCCGTGGGAGCACCTGGGGCCGATCCTCACGGCCCAGCAAGCGGCCCTGCCCGGCGCGGTGGAAAGAATGGAAATCTTCACCGGCATGTTGGTTTACGACACCTTCTCGGTCTTCGTCCGCTCGGTGTTGCTGCTGTTCGTGGTGCTGTTCGTCGTCTTTACCCGGCTGAGCGGCATTCCCGACCATGAAGACTCGCCCGATATCTACTCGCTGGTGCTGGGGGCGACGCTGGGCATGTGCCTGATGGTCACCGCCAACCACCTGCTGATGATCTTCCTGGCGGTCGAAATGGCGAGCGTGCCGTCGTACGTGCTGGCGGGCCTGATGAAGGGACGCCGCAAGGCGAGCGAGGCGGCCCTCAAATACTCGATCTTCGGCGCGGGAGCGGCCGGAGTAATGCTCTACGGCATCAGCCTGGTGGCCGGCTTGTTGAACACGGCTCATCTGCCGACGATCGCTTTGGAGCTGGCAGAAAAATTCAGCGGCGGCGTGGCGAGCGTCCCTCCGGGCGAGTTGACGGTGTTGGCCCTGGCCGGACTCTTGATCGCGGTGGGCCTGGCCTTCAAGCTGTCGGCTGTGCCATTTCACTTCTGGTGCCCCGACGTCTTTGAAGGGGCGACCGCCGAGATCAACGCCTTTTTGAGCGTCGCTTCCAAGGCGGCGGCGCTGGCCCTGTTGGTGCGCGTGGCGATTGGCTTTGGGGCAATCCCCCCCGCTGGGTTCGCCCCCGGAGCGCGGACGGCTCAACTGCAAACCGAGGCCGCGCCCGCAGCGACAGCGGCTCTGTTTAACGTCGCCAACCAGCCGGTCTCGCCTGTGGAGGAAGCGACAGCCATAGAGTCAACGGCCTCGCCAACCGCGTCGCTGTTGCCCGTTCGCTCGTTCATTGCCAAACTGATCGCCTTCTTCGCGATCATCACCTGCACGTTCGGCAATCTGGCGGCCTACGGCCAGACGAACATCAAACGCCTGCTCGCCTATTCGACCATCGCCCATGCCGGCTACATGATGATGCCGGTGGCCGCGGCGGTGGCAATGGCGGGAATCGACAACCGCGGGGCCGCCTCGGCGATCGCCGCGCTGGCGATTTACATGGTCGTGTACCTGTTCATGAACTTGGCGGCGTTCGCCGTCGTCGCCTTTCTGCGAAACGCGATGCGCAGCGAAGAGATCGCCGACTATGCGGGCCTGGTGCGCCGCTGCCCGCTCACGGTCGTTTGCTTCTCGCTCGTCCTGTTTAGCCTGGTCGGACTGCCGCCGCTTTCCGGCTTCATCGGCAAGTTCGCCATCTTCGCCGCCCTGGTCGATGGCTGGCAGGCTGTCGAAGCGGCGGGCCAGCCCGGCTTCTACCTGCTGCTGCTATTGGTCGTCGGCGGAATCAACACCGCAATCAGCCTGTTTTATTACCTGCGGGTGGTCAAAGTGATGACGATGGACGACGAGCCGGCGGATCGGCCCCCGCTCGTTTATTCCGACGTTTCGCTCTCCGGCGCGTACCTGTGGCTAATCACGCTGCCGACCGCCGGCCTGATCGTCGCCTGGGACTGGCTGAGCGAAATGGCTCAAGCCGCCGCCCGTCATTTGATTGCCTAGCCTGTGGTTGTCTCTATGCCCGCTCCCAGCACCATCGACATTCTCAACCGGCTGTACATGCTGCACCACCGGTCGCTGCCGGTCTATCTGCACTACGCCCCGCCCGACAAGATGGCCCGGCATCCCGCGGCGCGGGCGATTCTCGGCCAGATCGTCGCCGACCAAACCCGCACCGCCGACCGGCTGGCGACGATGGTGCTCGACGCCAACGGCGCGGTCGATCCGGGCGAGTTCCCGATGAAGTTCACTGGTCTGCACGATCTGTCGCTGGAATACCTGGTGCAGCAGATGATCGACCGCCAGAAAAAGTTTATCGTCGCCTGCGAGCAACTGACCGACCTGCTCAATCTCTCCCCTTTTGCCCAGGCAGCCGCCCGCGAGGCAGTCGGCGAGGCAAAAGGGCACCTCGACAACCTCGAAGAGCTGGCGGCCTGATCGCTCGCCCAGGCGAGCGGGAGGCGTTAGCCTCCCGATGGGTCCGGAGTTTCCATGGATCTCTTCGACACCCACGCCCACCTGGCCGACGAGCACCTCGCCGCCGATCTCGCTGGGGTTCTCGCGCGGGCCGCTGCCGCGGGGGTGACGCGTATCCTGGCGGTCGGCACCACGGCCGAGAACAGCCGCGCGTGCCAGGCGCTTGCTCAAGAGCACGCCGCTCAGGAACATGCAGAGGTCTGGTCGTCGGCCGGCATTCATCCCAACCATGCGGGCGAAGCGGCGGCGGACGATTGGGACGCGGTCGTTCGCCTGTCGGCCCAGCCACGAGTCGTCGCCCTGGGAGAGACGGGGCTCGATCTGTACTGGAAAGATACTCCGCTCGCCGTGCAGCAGGACTATTTCGACCGGCACATTCGCCTGTCGCAGGCGAGCGGGCTGCCGCTAGTGATCCACCAGCGCGAAACGACACAAGAAATGCTGGCGATGCTCGGCGAAGCTCACCGCCGCGGCACATTGCGGGGAATCATGCACTCATTTACCGGCACGGCGGACGAGGCGGCCCAGTTTCTCGATCTTGGCCTGCACATCAGCTTTGCCGGCATGCTGACCTTCAAAAAATCGGACGACCTGCGGGCCGCGGCTGCCGGCATTCCGGCCGAGCGGATTCTAGTCGAGACCGACTCGCCCTACCTCAGCCCGGAGCCCTTCCGCGGCAAGCGGCCCAACGAGCCGGCGCGGGTGGTCCACACGGCCGAATGCCTGGCCCGCGCGCGGGGCGTGCCGCCGACCGAACTGGCCCGCCAGACGACCGCCAATGCGATTAAACTGTTCGGGCTGGGGTAAGCGGCCGAGCGAAAACAAACAAGGTCGCTGCAAACAAAAGCCGGCCGCCTCGGATTGTCCGAGTGGCCGGCCCTGATTATTCTGATTGTTAACGGCTTGCTTCGAGATATTCTTTGGCTAGGTTCAGTAGCCAAGGAAGAGTCTCAGACTAAAGCAGAAGCCAATTAACAGCATCAGAAGAACCCCGATCACCAAAAAAAACCGGCCATTTCACCCTCCCTTTCAACGTGGGGTGGAGCGGCCAGGCCGGCGGCCCGGTGCAAGTCACCGGGCCGCTGTGCTTCCCTTCCACGGCGTGGCGTGACATGCGGTCAGTCTGACCGCCCTCCTTTCCTTGAGCGCGCGTTGACGACGTGCCGCGGCACATCGCTTGAGATGCTCGGCCAACAGGCGTGCCCGAGCGGTCGTATCGGGGTGAACTGCAGACATCGAATCGCTCCCATCGAAGAGTTGGAAACTCGTAGCCGTTTTTAAGATACAGCATCCGGCATGAGTTTTACAACTATGTAATTTGCGATTGTTTGTGTTTTACTTGTGAATATTCGCGTACACGCTTTTACCTCTTTTACCTGTAAATGCCATGAGACAGCGGCCGGACGGGAACAAGAATCGCGCGGGCGACGCATCTCCGGAGCAGTTCTTCTGGGATATCTGCGAGAAGAAAAAACTAAAGCTTCAGGAGATTCGCCAACTGCTGGAAGATCAGGCGCCGAACGAAAATTTGGGCCTCTCCAACGCGTCCCTTTCACTAATCAAAACAGGGAAACGAAAAATCAACTATCGCACGTATCGGGCGATTCTCGCGGCGTTCAAGGCGAAACCAGATGCGTTCGACGCATCGGACGAAGTGATCAAAAAGTTTCGCACTCTCTGGGACAAATGCGGCACTAAGAAGGGCACTAAGAAGGGCAAGGAGGAGGGAACCTCTTCCACCACCGAGCTTCTGGAACAGGTAAACAGCCACTTGAAAAAGTTGGAGCCCGTCCAACGGGATCAGACGATCGCGCGGATTCGTGGCATCCTCGCCGAGCCGAAATTCCCAACTACCTTGGAGTGGGCAGTGATCCCCACTGCGGGTTGGCAGGCGGAGGTGTTGAAAGCCGAAGACAGCGCCCGCCTCATTGCTCCGTGCGTTGACGAGGCGCTCGAATGTGGGATTAAAAAGATATTGCTGATCCTCCGTCCCCATCAAAGCAGAATTGTCGATCTCCTTCGAGGAATGAAGAACGGTTGGTCGAGCAATCTCGAAGTGGACTTTGCCTTTCAGGTAGCGACACTTGGCCTGGGATCCGTCGTCCAATTAGCGGCAGACAAATTGGGATCTCAGGTGGCTTTTGCCTTAATGCTTCCGGACGACCATGTAGAGCCAAGCTGCCTTAAACACTTGACTAAAATCTATCGCGAGCAAGGAGTCATGGCCGTCGCGTTGAAAAGTCCCGAAAGCAATATGGACTACAGCGGGGTTGCCTACGGCGAATTCAGTGGCAACGTCGTCAAAATCACTAGTTTGCACGAGAAGTCGAACTCCGAAACGCCAAAGGGCCTCGAAAAGTTTTATATCATCGGACGCTACGTGCTTGACGATCGGGTCGTTGACTCTCTAAGTAAGTCCACGCCAGAGGGAACTGGCCGAATAGAACTGACGCCCGCGCTAACTCAACTGTTGCAGAATCCAACCGCCGTCGTGGGCTATCAGTATCAAGGCAAGCTGGATTCCGTCGCCAACTATCGCCACCAGGTATCCGCACAGATTCAAAAAATGTACGAAACGCGCCCGTCGAAACGGCAAAGCTCGCGGCGGCCTTCCAAACGCAATTGAGCCGATTGGACGCGACTAGTTTTCAACTCCTCGGATTTGTATCTCGGCGCACACGGTGCCTGTCGTCGCTCGCTGTTGACCCGCGGCAAGATTCCCGAAAAGACGATTGACACCGGGCTGCCCTTTCGGTCTAGTCGAAAGACCCAGAAGGTGCGTTTTCCCATGCCCCAGCGACTGCTAACACGAATCCAAGCCCGCTCGGCCTTGCGAGCGCATTTGTCGGCGGACGAAACGGTCGTTCTCTTTCCCGGGCTGGGACATCTCGAGCCCGACGGCTCTCACTGGCACGTGCCGATTCATGGCGAGGTGTTTGCCAACGGGCGGCAGGTTGGCTTGGGAAAGCGGTTTTTGCTGAAAATGTTGCAGCGGGCCATGAAAGTGCCCGAGTCCGCCTTTCAGACCGACCTGTTCCGTCAACGCATCGCCCGCTTTCTGGCAGCCGACTGCCGCGGCAGGCAGATCACGGTGCGGCTGGGGGAAGGCTTGCAGGTGCTGACCAAAAAGTCGCGCCGCAACGGTCATTTTTTTGGTTCGCTGCGTCTGCCGGCGGAGGTGGCGCCCGGCCCCGATCCGAGCGATTGCGGCGGCGCGGCCCGCGTGATGCTCGAGATTCACGGACGGGGCGAGGAAGTTCCGGCGATCCGCGGCAAGGCGTACCTGCTGCCTGCCACGGGGCTATCCGTCATTTCCGACATCGACGACACGCTGAAGCACTCGTACGTCGCCTGCAAGCGGACGCTGCTGGCCAATACGTTCCTTCGCCGGTACGAGGCGATCGCCGGCATGTCCGACCTGTTCCGCCAATGGGCCGCGAAGGGCGCGGCGTTTCACTACGTGTCGTCGAGCCCGTGGCAATTGTACGGGCACCTGGCCGATCACCTCGCGCAGGAAGGCTTTCCCGATGGGTCGTTCCACCTGCGGGCGTTTCGGCTGCGCGACCATTTGATGCGCCGCCTGCTGATGCTCCGCCGCAGCGGCAAAGCGGCGGTGATCCGCGGCATTTTGCAAACCTTTCCGCAGCGGCGGTTCGTCCTGGTGGGTGACTCGGGCGAGATCGATCCGGAGATTTACGGCGTGCTGGCGCGGCGCTTTCCACAGCAAGTGGCGGGGATCTACATTCGCCAGATCGAAGGCCCCGGCGACACGCCGGCTCGTTATCAGCACGCTCTCCGCGGCGTGCCGTACGAGGTGGTGCGGCTGTTCCACACGGCCGAAGAGTTGCAGGACGTGCGCCTGGAATTGCCGCTCAAGTAATAAGAACCAGGGCCAGGTTTGGTCCCGGCTATGACAAACACCGGGACCAGGTTTGGTCCCGGCTAAGAGGTGCTACGCAAGGTCGGCGCCCAGTCGCTCGGCCACTGCTTTGACGTCGCTGCCGTCGGGCGTGGCGTCGTGGTTCAGGTCGTACCAGTCTTCCTCGAACTTGATGTAGCCCCCTTCTCCCTTGTTTGCCTTCTCCATGGCGACATTGCAGGTCAGGGCGATCACCGCGTCGCCCAGGGCAATCTCGGATCGGCAGCGGGGCTGGTTTTCGGGAGCGGGATTGCGGATGCACCAAGCCCAGTGCTCGATCTCCTCGGTATAACCGCGGCTGACCGGGCCGGTGGCCGTGGCGGCCTTGGCGAGCGACGGGCCCTTGCCGCTGGCCTGGGTGTCGAGCGTGGGGCCCCCCTTGTCGTCTTTCACGCCGACGCGGGTGGTCGTCTCGCTGTTTTTATACAGCAAAACTTCCTGCTCTTTGTCGAGGACCAGCGTGCCGCGGGTTCCCATGACCGTTTCGCCATAGCCGCCAAAACCGTTGCCGTTGATCGACGAGTAGGTGACGACGATCCGCTTGTTGGGGTCTTCCTCCCACGAGGGAACTCCCTTTTTCGGATCGGGATAGTTCATCGACTCGTCGTAATAGCCGACGGGAAAGTCGGGATCGTAGCCGGGGCCGGGGAATTCGAAGGTGCAATAAACGTGGTCCTCGGCCTGGCGATCGAGCGGAAAAGTATGCCGCCCGCCAACCGCATGCACGCTGAGGGGGTGGGCCTTTTTGCCGTCGCGCCGCAGAGCGGTGCAAAAGATGCTGCATGCGTCGAGCTGGTGGCTGCCCAGTTCGGCCATCAGGCCGCCGCCGGTGCGCTGCCACAATCGCCAGCGAATCAGTTCTTCCAGGGCGGAGCGTTTGCGGCCATCTTTCAGGTCGAACGCTTCATAGCCGTAGTTTTCGGCCTGCACGTCGGCGTCCTTGGTCCAGGCCTCCCACTGGGCGACTTTCTTTTCGAGCAAGCTCGCCGCCAGCGGATCCCTGGTCCGCTTGAGGATCTCCCGCATGTTTTTCAGTTCCGTACCGATCTGGTCGATCGTTTGCCAGTCGCCGTCGCTATAGATCTTTTCGCCGCCGGGAAGGGGCATTTGCCAGCTATCTTTGCCCGGCAGGTTGCCCCGGTGCCACTGGGCGCGAATGTGATGTAACTCGCCCAAGACGCCCCATTTCAGCAGGTTGACCGCGTTGTCGTACAACACGCTGTAATGCCGCTGGTGGCCGACCGCCAGGAGCTTGTTCAGGTTGTTGGCAACGCGCCCCATCACTTTGCATTCGGCCACGTTGTGGGCCATCAGCTTTTCGGTAAGCACATGCTTGCCCGCTTGCAGGGCTGCGACCGTCGCCTCGGCGTGCTGGAATAGCGGCAGGCCGACGATCACCGCCTCGACATTCGAGTCGGCGAGCAGTTCCTTGTAGTCGGTATAAACCTTGACGTGCTCGCGGGCCGCCTTCTCGCTGTCGTGCTTTCCCTTGGCGATGAGGCCGGGGCGGGCGGCGATGCCGGCGTCGCTCCCCCAGTCGCCGTGAAACGCGCGGTGAATGTTGTAGGGTCGAATGTCGCTGATCGCCACCACGTCGATGTATTCGGGCGTGCAGCCGCCGATCAGCACTTGCCCTTCGTCGCCGGTGCCGATGATGCCAACGCGAACCGGGTTTTCAACCTTGGAGTAACCAAAGTACATCGCCCCTAGTCCAGCACCAGAGACGGCGCCGGCGGCGACCACTCCCTTGAGGAAATCGCGGCGCGAGACGCTCAGCGTATCGTGATAGTTGTCCTGACCGATTTGACGTTCTTCGGGTGTCAGGTTCATGCGTGGGTTCCTTGTTTGGGCGGACAGCAAAAGCGCCGCGCGCCGCCGAGCAGAAAATCCAATCCGGCAAACCGACCCGCTCCAATCGCCGCCAGGAAGAACATCGCGAACATCTCGACCGCCTGGTAATAAATTGGAGCGGCCCCCTCGGCCCAGGGCCACTGCGACAGGCAGACCGAACCCAAAAAGAGCCCCCCCGCGATCGCCGCCGGCCGCGTGAACAATCCCAGGATCAGGCACGCCCCGATCGCAATGTCGAAATACGGAATCCAGCGATCTACAAACGCCGAGTCCATAGGCCGGGCGCCCAGCTTGCCGATGGCCAGCCGGCCGTGCCGCTTCCATTGTTCTACGCTGGCCAGAGCGTTCAGATCGTTTTCCAATCCCTGCCACACCTTATCGACGGTCGATAAGACCGGCGCGATAAGCTGCGTCCGCTCCTGGGCAATCCGGGCGTCCTGCGTCTGAAACGACTTGAGCGAGCGGCTTTCCACGGCGGCATTGGCGTTGCGCCGCTCGAGCTGCTGGTAATATTCGTTGATCTCGGCCGAGTTCGTCGAGAGGAGGTGACTCAGCCGCTGATAGTGTATTTTCAGCACTTCGTCGGCCTGGGCGCGCTGCTGGTCGCTGAACTGGTAGTGCCCAATCAGCCGGTTGCGGTAGTTGTCCCAATAGGCCCAAGTGAGCTTGTGGTTCAGGCGGTACAGGCCGTCGGCGTCCCACACCATTTGCTTGAACGAGGGGGCCAGCGGCCCCTTGGCATTCGACAAAAAACCGGCCGAGAACGGCTGCGGGTCGCGCAGCTTGGTCGTCCCTTCGAGGTAGAAATGCAGCCCAATCGCCAGCCGCAGAGCGACGATCGTCGCGGCAGCCAGAAAACCGATCTGGTATCTTGTCGTAGCCAGCGGTAAGTCTCCTCGGAAAATCAGGCCAGTGCGCTAATCCCTGCTGCGAACTTGGTGTAGAGCCGCCAGTCGCATGCGTGGAGGCACCTCAATCCCTTATTATTGTCAGTATTCGCCCCGTCGCCAACCACCGATTGCAGCGCATTTCAGGAAACGACGACATGAGCCAAACGAGTCGCGTGGAATCGGTCGAGCGGCTGGACGAACTGTTGAGCGAGCCGACGCCCGGCGTGCTGGAAACGCTCAGCCGACTAGAGGGAGATATTTTGATTCTGGGCGTCGGTGGCAAGATGGGGCCGACGCTGGCCCGCATGGCGGCTTGGGCGTCGCAAGCGGCAGGAGTCAAGCGGCGGGTGATTGGGGTCGCTCGCTTCAGCCGGCCGGAACTGCCCGATTGGCTGCGGCGGCACGGCGTCGAGCCGCATACGGCCGACCTGCTCGATCCGGCCCAGTTGGCCGCTTTGCCCGAAGCGGCGAATGTCGTTGTGATGACGGCTTTGAAATTTGGCTCGACCGGCCGCCCCGGCGACACCTGGGCGGTGAATTGCTGGCTCCCTGTCGCCGTATGCCAGCGGTTTCCCGCCAGCCGGATCGTCGGCTTTTCGACAGGGAATGTTTATCCGCTCACTCCGCTTAGCCGCGGCGGCTCGATCGAGAGCGACCCGCTCGTGCCGGCGGGGGAGTACGCCGCCAGTTGCGTCGGACGCGAGCGGTTGTACGACTACTTCAGCCGGGCGAATAACACGCCCCTGGCGATCGTGCGGCTCAACTACGCCTGCGAGCTGCGCTACGGGGTGCTGGTCGATCTGGCCCGCCAGGTGCTGCACGGCGAGCCGATCGACCTGTCGATGGGGGCGGTCAACGTCATTTGGCAGGGAGACGCCAACGCGATGACGCTGCAGGCGTTTGGCCAGTGCGATTCGCCCCCGTTCGTGCTGAACGTCGCCGGTCCCGAGACGATTTCCGTCCGCCGGGTTTGCGAGCAATTGGGCCACTTGTTGGGCAAGCCGCCGGTGTTTACCGACAGCGAAGGCTCGGAAGCGCTGCTCAGCAACGGCCAGCTCGGGCACCAACTGTTTGGCTATCCGCGGGTGAGCGTGGGGCAACTGTGCGAGTGGATCGCCGACTGGCTGCGGCGCGGCGGCCTGCTGCTCGACAAGCCGACGAAGTTCCAGGTCCGGGACGGGAAGTTTTAGCGATTTGGGCTCAAAGGTTGCATTGGCCGACGCTTCTGCGGAGGAGTTGCCATGAATCGCCGAACCCTACGCGTTAAACCGTTTCGATATACATGCCCCGCTTGCGGCGTTCATCACGGCGGGCATCGTCGATCAACATGGCGACCCGCTTCACATCGTCGATCCCGCGGAGATAGAGCTTGGGATCGGTCGTGTCGCTCGATAGAAGCTTGATCGTTCCGACGCCGACCATCCGTTCGATGAAGCCTTGCTCCACCGTCACGTCGTCAATGTCGATCACTTCGATGCGATTCGTCACGCGGCGGAGAATGCCACGCTGATGGACGAACCGTTGCGAAGTTAGCGAGTATTCAACGCTCAGCCGTTCGTAAAGCAGGTACCCTCCGAAGGCGATCCAGAGCACCGCCGCAATTGTTCCGGCGGCGAGCCAGGTGGTCGGTTCCGGCATAACAAAACACACCACAATCGCGATCACCGTTACCACCGCTGCCAGCAGCCAATAGCCGTACATCGCCTTGAACGAGTAGCTGCCGTGCCAGAGCGGTTGTTCGGGATCGTCGTCGGCGGCAGTGCCGCGGCTCGCGCGCAGTTGCTGGGCCGGCGTGGCGGCGGGTGCGGCTGCGGCATCGCTCAATTGGCTGCCACATTTAGGGCAAAAAACCGAGTCGGGGGATACTTCGGTCTGACACTTGGGGCAAAGCATGGAGGAGACCGGGTGGTGGTGGTGTAGGGAACGCCTCGGTGGCGTTCCAGAAAAAGTGTCCTCTGTGGCGCTGGCTGGTATTCGCTGCCGACAGCGGATTATAGGGGCTCGGCCGGGACAAGTCAGCCCAAGCGGCGACTGTTCCCTACCGCCAGCGGCAGGCGCTTCGCTATAGTAAACGCTTGTCGTAAGATTCTTGACCTTCGACTTTCGACCCCTGTGCCGCCCCCATGCGTTGTCCCTACTGCGGCCGTGACCACGATCGTGTCAGCGACAGCCGGGCGAGCGACGACGGCTTTGCCATCCGTCGCCGGCGGGAATGCCTGCAATGTAAACGTCGGTTCACTACTTACGAAAAAGTGGACGAAACCGGAATCAAGGTGGTCAAAAAGAA
>JBBDYF010000146.1:0-14694 GCA_040901775.1 Pirellulaceae bacterium
TGGCTTGCCATTCACAACGTAATGATCTGACCGGCCCATTTTATTCTCGGAAAATCGGGCTGAAGCCGCGTTCGAGATAATCGGAGCTCCAGAAGCGGGTTACGTGGCCTCGGGCCTTGCAGCCACCGGCAAGGCGGAGCGGCTGCCGCAGCGAAATGACTCATGGGGCAAAGTTCGCGAGATCGCCCTCCGAGGAAGTGAAAGGTGTCAGGAACCAATAATGACCGCTCGGCCGCTACCGCGGCAGGCCAGTTGGATCGACTACGTGAATCAGCCGCAAACAGAACAGGAACTGGTCGCGATTCGTCGGAGCGTGCAGCGGGGCGTTCCGTTTGGAGACCAGTCATGGACGAAGCGCGCGGTGGCGAAACTCGGCCTGGAAACGACGCTGCGCCCGCGTGGCCGCCCGAAGAACACTGACAAAGGTTCCTGACACCTTTCTTCCTTTCCTCATGCGATGGGCCCGGCAGTGTCTGCGTCGTCAAAAGCCCGCTCGGCCAAGGCAATCATCTCTTCGGGCGTCAGTTCGCTGTCGTCGTAGGCGACGCGCTGCATTCGCTCGAACACGTCCTGGCGCACGACAACGCACGCCGTGTGAGCGAGTACGCACGGCACCGGCTCGCCATTTTCCACGGCGGCAAGTTGTTCGGTCGTGAGGTTCATGGGGGTTCCCTTCCTACCCATCGTACCGCGAATCGGCGGCCATCGCCAAGCGTGTCGTTCTAACGGCGACAGCTAATCAGTCGTGCCACCCTCAAGCCTGCCCCTTACGGCATGTTGACCGTGGTGTCGGTTTGGGCGGTCGCGCCGGTGGGGAGGCGGCTGCTCGTGACCTGCACCTGGGCCGCGTGGGTGCCCGCCTTCAAGCCGCTGACTTCGATTCGGTACGGGGCGAGCGTTTCGCCCGGACGAATCTCGGCGATCGGCGCCAGCTCGATGCCGTTGGGCAGGCTGGCAGCAACGCCGGTCGGCCCAGTCGCCCGGATAAATTCCAGCCCGTCCGCCAGTTGCAAGCTGAGCATCACCTCCTGATCGGCGGCGGTGCTCTCGTTCGTAATCGTCACGATATACGTCGTCTTGCCGCCGAGCATGATCGGATCGAACAGGTCGCCGATCGTCACCTTCAACCTCCCCGCGACCGGCGGATCGGCCGGCGGGCGCGTCGTCGTGGGGGGAACCGGGGGCCGGGCGACGCCGGGGGTGAGGATTGTCTGGGTTACGTCCGACACGGGCGCGACCCGCGTCTGGTCGGATACGACGCTGGCGCTGACAAACGCGCCGCTCTCGTCGGCATTCAGCCCCCGCAGGTTGAGCTGCCGGCGTATCGTTTCGCCTCCCGCCAGTTCGGCAATGCTCCACCGCGTGCTGCGCCGCTGCGGATCGTCTTGGTGTCCGCGGGTCGCTTCGACCAGGTCGAGGCTGATCCCGTATCGCACGTCGATCTGCACGCCGGTCGCCGGCGATGACCCGGCGTTGGCCACTTCGACGAAGAATTGGCCCACGTCGCCCGCCCGCTGGGTGCGCGGCCCGGTCACCCGCACGCTCAACTGCGGCGGCGTGGCAATCGGGGCGGCTGCGGTGCCGGTGACCACCGCCCGCGCGCCGGCCGTCTGGCCCCCGTCGGCCGTCACATCGAGCCGGTGCGAGTGGCGGCCCGGCTGCGTGACCACCAGGCTGATCGCCATCCGGTACGTCTCGCCGGGAGCGAGCGACTGGTCGAGCGCCCGGCGCAGGGGACTCGGCTCTCCCTGGGCGTGGGTCAGGCCGGGGTCGAACGTGTCTGAGGCGACGATGTTGGTCAGTGTGCCGGCGCCGGTATTGGTGATGTCGATCAAGAACTTGGCTTCGCTGCCGACTTCGACCGCTTCGGGCCCCGTCATCTTGACCGACAGGGCGTTGGCAAAGACGCGCGTCGTCGCGCAGCCTTCGGCCGAGAGGCGGTCGCTGCTCGCCGCGCGGAAGCAACTCCGAATATCGGCGGCCACCGCTGCGCGACAATTGAGCTCGACGACGCTCGTCGTCCGGGCGGGCAAGTCGCCGATCCGCCATTCAAACCGTTGGCCAAAAGCCTGCGCCGCGGGCGTGCTGTTGAGCACGGTGACACCAGCCGGCGGGGTGTAGCTGAGCTTGACGCCCGGCGTCGGCAGGTCGCCGTTGTTGGTCACCTCGACGCGGTAGCTAACCGCCCCATCGGCGGCAACCGTGCTCGGGCCGACCGCCGTCACCGCCAGTCCGGGCGTGCTCCAACTGACTGCGGTTTGGCCTTGCCCCACCACCATTTGCGGCAGGTCGCCCCGGCCAGTCGCTGGGCGAATGACCTGAATGCCGACCGTCGTAATCCCCGGCTGCATGGCCCTGGGCAACAGTTCGACCGTGGCCCGGCCGGCGGCGTCGGTGCGAACCTCCAGCGCCGTATCGCCGCGGGCCGAGAAGACCGCGGCCGGCCCTTCGAGCACCTCGTACCGCACAATCCAGCCGGCGACCGGCGCTCCGCCCGAGCGATTCACGACGGTCGTGAGCACCTGCTTCTCGCCGGCGCGGGCCGCAGCCGGGGGAGGGAATTGCCAGACGGCATCGACCCAGTAGATGGTGGCGGTCGCCTGACGGCGCTCCCAAGTTTGCTCTTGCGGCGCCCAGACGGTGACGTGCGAGGTTCCCTCGGTCGGCGAGCTAACCGTGATCCAGCTTTGCCCTTTTTCGAGATACACGTCGTCGGCTCGGCCCGGCGTGCCCCGGTCGAGCGTTTGCGCAATCGTCGACGTGTGCGCCCGGACGTAATCGGTCGCCACCTTTTGCGGCGAATGACGCAACAGATGCGAGATGTTCAGCGGACTCTCTTTGCCGACCGCCATCACCTGCCCGACCCCATCCTGGGCCAGCATCCACTCGATCGGCTGCCGCATCACATAGTAGCCCTGGCCGTCGGTCATTCCGGCGGCGAGCACCACCTCGGTATGAATCGGGGCGACGATCCGGGCCGGTGTGACCCGCAGGATTGGCCCCGCGGCGATGGCGTCCGACGCGCAGGCGGGGCGAGTGATTTGCAGCGGCGGCGGCAGAGGCGTCTGCCGGATCGCTCCCGGCGCTGTGCAGGCGACCGGTTGAAACGGAACGACCGGCAGCGGATTCACGGGAATCGCCACGATTGGCCCGACGGCCACCGGTTGCGGCGGGGCACAGAGGGAGGCAGCCGCGGCGGCGGGCTCGCGCTGGTGATGCAGCAGGCCCCCCAGCAGGTCGTGATGGGCAATCGACGTGCTATTGCCCGAGAAAATTTGCTGGCCGGTCGGATCGATCGCGGGAAATTGGCAGCCTGCGAGCAGCAACGACAAAGCCGCGAGGGACCGGGCGGTCCAGGCGAGTCGTCGAGTTGCCGGCAGCGTCGTCATGGGCCAAAAATGCCGTGGGCGTTGGCGGGCGAAGCTTCACGCGAAGCTACCACCCCCCGTCAAACGTACCATGCGTTTTGGCAACGTGTAGTGAATCGGCAACTTTGGAAGGTGCGGAAAAGCAGCGCTGGCGGGCAGGTTGCGCGGACCATCCCGGTTGTGCGGGACAACCTGGCCAGGATGGTAGTCCCAAGAACACCTACGGGCCGAAGAGAACGAGCAGCTTGACCTCAACTGCCGTCTCGCAGCGCACCAGGATGAGGTACTTGGCACTGCCGAAGGGAAACCAGTTCAGGTCGATCCGGCCTCGGTTGCCCGCCGGGGTTCGCTCCGCGACCCACAGGCACCCGTCACGCTAGCGCGGTGGCGTAAACGCCCGCTCGAACTCGTCGATCGTGGCCTGCTCGACCGCCGAGACTTTGCTGGTCAACCCCAAAAACCCGCCGGCCGCCTCGGCCACTCGCCGGCAGCGGTCAATCGTCCGCTCGCGGAGGACCAGCACTGCGTCGGGGGTCATTGCCCCGGCCAGCGCGCCGACATATTCCTTCCAGGTGGTGATAATCCGCAAATCTGGCCGATCTTGCAGCCAGCGGTCGAGCAGGGCATGAGCGGCGGAGCCCGCGGCCACGCCGTTCTCGGCCGCGGCTTGCAGCACGGCCTTCCGCTCGTCGGCCGAGACCGCGCCGTCGCACCAAGCCACCTCGACCACGGGAATCAGCGTCACCGCGGCCAGCGTTTCGGCCCGGACGCCGCATTGCACCAGGTTTTTGAGGACCGCTTCGTCCACGATGCCCGAAACGTGGGCCAGGTGCTGGTGCGCCTCGACCGATTCCAACTCCAGCCGCATTCGTTCGAGCAGAACCTGGTCGCGCTCGCGAAAAAACGAGTCTTCCATCGCTTTGCGACGGTCGCCAAAGGCGTCGCCCGAAGAGGATTGCATAGCCGGCCCTGGTGTAGATGAAAAAGGAATTTGGACTGCCAACGATCGGCCCCGGTGAAGCGAAACCGGGCCGCACGCCCGAATTTTATCGCGGAAGTACCGCTTGTGCCACTGGAGCGGTCGCGGGCCGCAGCTACCGGCAACTTCCAAGGGACGCCCCATGCCTCGCGGGCCAAGGCAATGCTACATTTTTGCTGAACGTCCCTGCTCTCGTGACCCCTGACGCCTGAATCCTGACCCCCGACTCCTGCCCCCTTCCCTCCCCCCGCTCCCATGACCCACGCCTGGCACGACGTTACCCCCGGCCTCAAGCTGCCGCTCGAATTCACGTCGGTGATCGAGATTCCCCGCGGCTCGAATGTCAAATACGAGTTGGACAAAATGACCGGCCTGCTACGGCTCGACCGGGTGCTGTATTCGGCCGTTCACTATCCGGCCAACTACGGCTTCATCCCGCAAACCCTGGCCGAAGACGACGACCCGCTCGATGTGCTGGTGCTCTGCCAGGAGGCGGTCGATCCGCTGACGCTGGTCAACTCGCGGGCGATCGGCTTGATGACGATGGTCGATAGCGGCAAAAAGGACCACAAAATTCTGGCCGTCGCCATCGACGACCCGGAATTCAACAGCTTCCGCGAAGCGAGCGAGCTGCCGATCCACCGGCTGACGATGCTGCGGCGATTCTTTCAGGATTACAAGCAGCTTGAAGGGAAAGAGGTTGAGGTCGAGGAGTTTCAGCCCGCCGCGTTTGCCATGCCAATCATCGAAGGGGCCTTGCAGCGCTACAGCGAGCACCGGCGTCACGGCTTTGGCGGCAAACGATAGAGGTCTAGTGCAGAGTCAACATTGAAACGATGGATCGTAGGTCGGGAGACCCGTCCTACCCCCTCAACTCAGGACTGACGAAGCACTAGCCCGGCGCGACTTGCCGGCGAGTGCTTAGCGAAGCGAACGCCAGGACGATCGCCGCGGTGAGCAGCATCGCCACGACCAGACACGCCTGTTCGCCGGGCGCGACGCGCTGGGCCGCTTCGACCACGGCCGATTGCACCGCGGCGAGCGTTCCCGAACCTTGCGCGAGCCAGCGACCCAGACCGGCCGACTCGGCAGCCGCTTCGTACCCATCGGGCAGCGCCGATGACCAGGGGAACGCTGCCACCGCTACCGCGACGGCGGCAATCACCGACGCGAAGGTAGGCAGCGCCCTCTGTGGCGCTCCAGCAGGACGCGCCAGCCACGCCAGGCCCACGGCCGCCGCCAGCGTCAGCCCCCCTTCGGCCAAGCCGATCCAGAGATGCGTGCCGATCATGCGGGCGGCAAAGGCTTGCCAGCCAGCAAGTTCGGCGCCGCTGCGAAACAGGGCCGTTTCGCCCACGATCAACAGAGCGGCCAGCGGAACCGCCAGCACCGCCAAGCCGGCGGTCTGCCAGTGCGGCAGCCGGGATTCGGCGGCGGAAAACTGCTTCGCCAAGAGGACGAGCCCCGCCGGCAGAATCGCCATGTTCAGAATGTTGGCGCCCAGGGAGGCGAGTCCGCCGTCCCCCAGCACGAGGGCCTGCACCGCCAGGATGATCGCCATGGTCCAGGCCCCCAGGCTCGGTCCCAGGGCAGCGGCCAGCAGAACGCCGCCGACCAGGTGGGCGCTCGCGCCCGGCAGCACCTGCACGTTGACGGCCTGAGCCGCAAACACCAGGGCCCCCAGCCCACCGGCCAGCAGCCCACCGGCCAGCAGCAGGCGATCGCGGCTGAGCGGCACGCGCCGGGCAGCCACGGCCGCCCAACCCAGGCCGGCAGCCGCCGCTCCGGCGGTCAGCAAGGCACATTCGGCAGTAATCGCCCCATTTCCCAGGTGCATGACGGTGGCTCCTTGCGCGCGTTGAAAGCAGTTGTTCGACGCCCAAGTTTACCCCACGCCCAGGAAGTGCGAAATGCGGATTGCGGATTGCGGAATGGCGAAGGACTTTCAGAAGACCGCGGATTTCGCGGAGGGCGCGGATGGAGCGAGGTCGCTATCCACGTGCATCCGAGTAATTCGCGGTCGCAATGGAAGGGTGGGCCAGATTTCAGAGCTTTGAGTTTCAGGGGTTCGGCTTCGTATCTTAGGCCGACTGGTTTTTCTGGTCCGCCTGGACGTGGGGGACCATGTGAGGAAACGCTCGGCCGCACGGACACTCGAAGACATACACGGTCGCCAGCGGCTGGCGCGGCAGCGGCTCGAACACTTCGGCCGGCCGGTAGACCAAATGATGATCGACCTCGACCGATTTCGTATTTCCGCAACTGGGGCAAGGGGGAGGCGTCTGCATGATTCCATCATCATGCTCGCCTTGGTGAATAAGGCAAGAACTTTGCAAAAATTCACCGGCTCGTCCCAGTGTACGGGTTCGTACCTACGAGCTGGAGCAGGTGTCTTACGACGCTTGGCGAATGCCCAGCGTGGCCGCTTCCATGATCTTCTGCTCGGTCGCCTCGGCCCGCGTGAACGAGGCGGTCAGGCGGCCTTCCGAAAGGACCAGAATTCGGTCGCAGACAGTCAACAGCTCGGGCAGTTCGCTGGAGGTCATGATGACGCCAATGCCCCGGTTGCTAGCGTCCCCTTCCACGCCATCGCCACGCACCAGGCCGTCGATCAGGTGGTACAGTTCCGCCTTGGCCCCCACATCGACGCCGCGGGTGGGATCGTCCAAGAGCAGCACCTGCGGATTGGTCTGCAACCAGCGGCCGAGGATGCACTTCTGCTGGTTGCCGCCGCTGAGGCTGGTGATCGCCGCCGACAATCCGGCCGATTTGACGGCTAACTGCTTGGCCGTCGTGCCCGCCAGTTGCCACTCGCGTCCGCGGGCAATGAAGCCGGCCGCGCCGGTCTGGCCGAGCGTGCAGATCGAGATGTTCTCGCCGACGTTCATCGCGCCGAACAGGCCGAGCCGTTTGCGGTCTTCGGTGACCAGGGCAATTCCCGCCCGGCACGCTTCGCGCGGATGGCGGAAGGCGATGCGGCGTCCGGCCAGTTCGATCTGGCCGCTGTGCGCAAGCGCGGCAGCGCCGAACAAGCATTCCATCAGCTCGGTGCGGCCCGCCCCCATCAAACCGGCAAAACCCAGCACCTCGCCGCGCCGCAATTCGAACGAAACATCCTTCAGCCGCCAGCCGCGGGCGTGGCCGGGCCAGGCCAGCGACAGGTTGGTGACCCGCAGCAGCACCTCGCCCGGACACCGCTGCTGGCCGAAGTTGATCGAGCCGATCTCGCGCCCCACCATCAGGTGCGTGATCTCTTGGGGGGTAGTCTGCTGGGTGTCGAGGGTTTTGACCAGGCGGCCGTCGCGCAGCACGGTGATCCGGTCGGAAAGGTGAAACACCTCGTCCATCTTGTGCGAGATGTAGAGGATGGTGACCCCCCGCCTCCGCAGCCGCTCGATCACGCGATACAGCCGGCTCACCTCCAATTCGGTCAGGGCGCTGGTCGGCTCGTCCATGATCAGGATGGCGCTGTGCAGCGAGAGGGCCTTGGCGATTTCGATCAGTTGTTGATCCCCCACCCGCAAGCTGCCGGCGAGCGCCCGGGGCGAGATCTCGCATTCCAGCTCGTGCAGCAGGCGGCCGGCGGCCTCTTCCATCGCCCGGTCGTCGCGCAGGCCGAGCCAGCCGCGCAACTCGCGCCCCAGGAAGATGTTGGCGGCGGCGGAGAGTTGCTCGACCAGGTTCAGCTCTTGATGAATGATGCTGATGCCGGCGGCTTCGGCGTCGCGGGTGCCGGCAAAGCGCACCGGCTGGCCCGCCAAGACGAGCTCTCCTTCGTACTCGGTGAGCACGCCGGAGAGGATTTTCATGAGCGTGCTTTTGCCCGCTCCATTTTCGCCGCAAATGGCGTGCAGTTCGCCCGGCGCGACCTCAATGCTGACATCGGCGAGCGCTTGCACGCCGGGAAAGGCTTTGGAAACCTGGCGGATGGCGATGATCGGCTGCACGGGATTCTGAATTTCAATGGTGCTCACGGCCTGCGTCGTTTTCGTTTGATTTGGAAACGAAACCTCTCGCAATGCGGCACATCTTCGTCGGGAAAGACAAACCCAAGCTGGTTGAGAAAGTCCGTCATCTGCCAGTCCACGCAATACGGATACTGATCTGCAGGATATGCCTTCAGCGGCGTTGGATTTTGCAGCATCAACTCCGTCCAGGGGACAAGATACTTGTCGATTTGCTGCGGGGAGACGTTCGGGACTCGCTTAGAGACTGCTGCTGCGTCCCCCTTCCATTGAGCGACTTCTGACGGGTCTAGCCCTTCCCAATACTCTGGAATGGGATTGAACTGATCAACTACCTTTCCGTCTTCAAACAACTCGTACATCCACAAGTCACCGTCGTGGATGTGAAAGGAAAAGGTCGGCTGCCCCAGGGCCGAAGAAAGATGCGCGCAAGCCTCATTCCATGCCACGAAATCTCGCGGAAACAAAGCACTGGCTCCGCTTTTTCCCGGCGCGACAACTAAGCAATCGGGGTGGTCGAGTGTGAGCGCCTCAGGCTCCAATAAACCGCCCTGCTGTTCTGCGAAAGCGTTAAGCGATTGTACAACCTGAGTTGGCGACGCGCCGACTGTTGCTGACATTGACAGGAATGTGCCCATGAGAATAGCTCCGCCACTACGACAATCGTTTGCTTGTGCGCTGCCACTCGATGAGTTTGACGGTGCTCAGTAGGAAGAGTGTCGTGAGGCCAACTGTCACGCCGACTAGGACCAGCCGTCCCTGGAGAGCGTCGACGTTGGCGCTGCTCATCATGGCCAACAGGCCGGCGGCGATGGCGAGCGTGGGAATAGCCGCCAGGCCGCGCGTGCCGGGAAAAAACTCGCGGCTCGATTGCAACAGTTGTCGGAACTGGGTGAGGGTCACCGCCAGCACGACCACGATGCCGACGATCATCCCCTCGTACACGTCGGCCCCCGCCTTAATGAGCTTGGCCACGGCGTCGATTACCAGCCGCAAGAACAGCGCGCCGAGCACGGTACCCGTGACGGTGCCGACGCCTCCTTGCAAGCTGCACCCGCCAACCACGGCGGCGGCAATCGCGTTCAATTCGTAACCCACGGCCAAATTCACCGGCTGGGCGACGCTGTTGTTGGCCATATAGAACATGCCGGCGATGGCCGAGGTCATCGCGCCGAAGCAATAGGCGAACCACTTGACGTTTTCGGTCCGAATGCCGCTCAGCCGGGCGGCCTGTTCGTTGCCGCCGAGGGCGTAGATATGCCGCCCCAAAACGGTGCGGCTGAGCAGCAGCCAGGTGATGACCGCCAGGACCAGGAAGACGGTCGTCGAGACCCAGAGATTCTCTTTGATATAAATAAAGAAGGGAGAGTTGACGTTGATCTGTTGCGATTGGCTCCCCCAGCGCAGCGAGGTGACGAATTCGCACATCGCGCGGGCAAAGCTGCGCAGGCCAACCAACGTGGCCAGCGTCGCCACGAACGGAGGCAGTCGGATCGCCGTAATCAGCCAGGTGTGCAACGTGCCGACCAGAAACCCGGAGAGGATGCCGCCGCCGATGGCGAGCAGCACGCCGTAGAGCGGCACGGTCACGAGGCGCTTGTCGGTCGGCTCGGCCAGCAGCACCATGATCAAGGCGCAGGTCGTGGCGCTAAAGGCCATCATCGACCCGGCCGACAGGTCGATACCGCCGGAAATGATGATTACGGCCGCGCCGAGGGCCAAAATGCCCAGAATCACCGTGTTGCGAAGCACGATGACAAAGCTGGCTTCGAAATTAGTGAAATAGGTGTGGTTGCTGTCGAGCAGGCCCGTCGCCATGAAGACCAGCCCGATCGCCATCACCAGCGCGAGCTCATGGAACGGAACCGCCCACTGCCGACCTGCCGGCGAAGGAGGTGGTTTCATGAGCTCGTCAGGTTGTATTTCTTCAGCCAGGCTTGAAATTCGGGCAACAGCATGTACTCGACGACCTGCGAGTCGAACAGGTCGGCTTTCACCGGGGATTCGGCAGCGGGCACGACAACCCGCAGGCCGGTCGTATAGACATCGCCGTCGGGCTGGTCCCTTTTGGGAAACATTTCTTTGATCGTCGCCTGGTCGTCCGCAATCATCGCTTTCATGGCGCGAACGGTTTGCAGACCCATGTCGAATGGGTTCTGCACGACCATCACGTCGATCCGGCCTTGCTCCATGGCACTGATCGCCAGGTCCTGGGCGTCGAACGTGGCGACCACGAACTTTTCGCGATTGCCCGCTTCGGTTACCACGTCGGCGATGGCCGGCGCGTTGTAGGCCCAGATGCCGATCAGCGCCACCACGTCCTTGTGGTTCTGCATGGCGTTGCGCACATTGTCGCGGGCCTTGGCCAAGTCCATGCCGTCGGCCATCCGGTCGGCCTCGGTGTATTGCTCGCCGATCGTCTCTTTCACACCGTTCATCCGGCTGCGGGCGTTGTCGTTGTCGGTGAAGCCGGCAAACTGGACGTAGCTGCCGCTGCCGACCTTTTTTGCTTCCAACAGAGCCTTGGCCGCCGTCCCCAGCGTGCGGCCGGCGACGACGTTGTCGGTGCCGATATAGAAGCTGCGGGCGTCGCGATAGAGTTCGCGGTTCACGTCGCCATCGACGGTGATGATCTTCACCCCCTTGGCTTGCAGCTTCTTCATTTCGTCGATGATCGACAGGTTGTCGGCTTGGATGACCGAGATGGCGACGCCGGCGATGTCGTCCTGCGTGGCATACTGGCGGAGCTTCTCGATCTGCCCGTCCGCCGTGCCGTTGTTTACATCGCGCTCGACCGACAGGCCCGCGGCTGCCAGTTCGAACTGCTTCTCGCCTACCTTGAGTCCGCTCAGGCAGGCGTCCCAAAATGGATCGTCGCCGTTGGTGAGGAAGATAATTCGCTTCATTCCCGACGAAGACGCCGAGCCGCCCGGCGCGGAACCGTTGCCGGCCGGCTTGCCGCCGGAACAACCGGCGACGATCGCCGCCAAAGGGAGCAGGGCCAGGAAAATGCCAAGTCGCGATGCAGCGTTCATCGAAGGCTCCGCGGAAGAAGAAGAACCCAGAATCCCAGAGTCGAGCTTCAAGGCCGGCGCGCCGCGAACGGGCGCGGCCGGCAATCAGCAAACCGCCAATACACGGCGAACTAGCCGTCGGTCGAAGTGCTGGCGTCGCCCGGCGCGACGGTGGGGGCGGGCACGGGAGCCGGGGCCGGGGCTGCAGCGGGCTCTCCGCAGCCGGTGACGGCTGCCAACGAGCCGGTCAACAATGCCAAAGCTAGCAAACGACGAAACATCGTACATATCCTCCTGCAATTAGTTGCTGCCATAAGAGTTCGGATTCTAATTCGGCGTGTTCCGACTGGCAAGCAGCAAAGGTTAAAGCGGCTGGGCCGCGACGATTGAATTTGCACCGGACCAGTGCCCGATGGCAATAGGAGAGACCCGCGAACCGGGCCTGCTATTCCCGCCGCCGTCTGAATCTAGCCAGACAGTTCCCGGACATTCTGCTCGTCCGGCACAGTTTACCTTCCATGAACGCTTCGCGCGCCATCGCGGGCCTCGCTTCGCTGCCTGCGGGCGTGCTGCGCGCGGCAGCGCCGCGCGAAGCTGTGCCGGCTGCGGAAGGTTTGCCGGTTGTGGGCCGCTGGCAGCCGACGCGGTGGATTGCCGCGGGGCGATGGACCCGCGTCGTTCGGGCCCGGCCCATCGATGCGGCTTGGGATGATCGGGGAGACTTCGCCCTCAAGATTGCGGCGACTGGGGCCAATGCCCCGCTGGCCCGTGCCCAACTGCAGCGCGAGGCGAGCGTCTGCCGGGAGGTTCAGCACGCGAGCCTGACGACGGTGCTCGCGGACCATAGCGCCGGCGATCCGGCGTATCTGGTGTTGCCGTACCTGGAAGGGATCACGCTGCGAGAAGTGGCCCGGCGGCCGCAAGTTTCCGTTTCTCTGGCTTGTCAGATCGCGCGACAAGTGGCCGAGGCTCTGGCCCAGCTTCACGAAGCAGCTTGGTTGCACGGCGACGTGAAGCCCGATAATGTGCTGCTGGCGGCGGCGGGTCATGCGACACTCTTGGACCTGGGAATGGCCCGCCGACTAGACGGCGAGGAATGCCGCACCGATCGCTGGCTGGCGACGACGATCGGCTATGCCGCGCCCGAGTCGTTCTCGCCGCAGGCCACGCTGACGACGGCCGCCGACACGTACAGCCTGGGGGTCGTGCTGTTCGAACTGCTCGCCGGCCGGCCGCTCTTCGAGTCCTCCGATCCGACCGAACTGGTGCGCAGGCATCGCCGCCTAGCGCCGCCTCAACTGCACGCGATACGCCCGCAGGCAACGCCCAATCTTTCGCGCCTGATTGGCCGCATGCTCGCTAAAGAGCCGCTCCGCCGCCCCTGCGCGAGCGAGATCGTGCGCGAACTGGTCGAGATCGAGATCGAGCAGTTTGGCTTGCTGTAGCAGATCTAGCCGCAAAGAAGCGGCTACGCTTGCGACCGCGGGAAGACGAGCGGCGCGTAGGCGATCGCCATGCCGGCGAAGAGTCCCACGGTATGGGCCGAGTTGGCGATCGGCGGGATGAAGGCTAGGATTCTTTCCCCCTCGGGAAAGCTCCGCACCAGGCAGAGCACGAACCACGCGATGCCGAGGAAGATGGTTCCCTGGCTCATTTGGTAGTGGTCGCGGTTGTCGAAGCGAATCTTGATCAGCAGGTAGCCGAAAATGCCATAGACCACGCCCGACATGCCGCCGAACATTAGCCCGCCACCGGTTAGACTCGCTTCGATCGCCTGCCCCACGTTCGAGAGCACCGCCAGCGCGAGCACCAACAGCAGCATGTAGCGCGTGCCGCGACGATTCTCGAGCTGGCCCCCCAGCGACCACAGTGCCAGCATGTTGAACGCCAGGTGGGTCAGGCCAAAGTGCAGGAAGATGGGGGTAATCAGCCGCCAGATTTCGCCTTGGCGAATGTTGGCCCACACGTCGCTGGCTGGCGGGCTGACAAAGGTCAGTTGATAGAGCACGGCGAGGCTGGGCCGGCCGCGGCCCAACGTCTGCGTTGCCAAGCCGACGAGGATGCAGATCGCGATCAAAGCCAGGACCAGCGGGCAGCGACGGGCGACGCCCCCCGGCCCGCCGGCCCATTTGCCGCGCATCTCGACGACGTTGCCGCGGGCCTTTTCGCGCTGCCGAGCCGCCGCGCGGCGAATTTCTTCGGCCGTGCTTTCGGCGCCGCGGTAGCGCTGGTCCTGCGGGTGCGATTGAAAGTGGGCGAGCGCTTCGCGGGCCTGGGGCAAATGATCCTCTTCCCGCACCCAGATCACCCACGCCGGACCTTCCGGCTCGGTAATCGCATCGATCCGCTGCGTCACCAGCCAGGCGGCCAGCCGCTGGGCGTCGGATTGATTCGGCAAAGTCCCCACTTGGCGCATCGCTATCCCTGACTTCCTATTCCGAGCGCTCGCAGTTGGCCGCTTTCCAACATCGACTGGGCCGTTTCCACCTCGGCGTAGTATTGCCGGCGGGCAAGTTGCCCGGCTGCCGCTTCGTCCAGCACGACGAGCACTTCGCGATGCAATTGCAAGGCCGAAGCGGTGACCTGGGCCGTGATCGGACCTTCCACCGCGTCGCGGATGGCGGTCGCTTTGTGGGCGCCAAAGGCCAACAGCAGGCAACGCCGCGATTCCAGAATGGTGCCGACCCCCATCGTCACGGCCAAGCGCGGCACCTTGTCTTCGCCGCCAAAGAAGCGGGCGTTGTCGCGAACCGTCTCGCCGGCCAGCGTTTTGAGCCGCGTGCGACTGCCCAACGACGACCCCGGCTCGTTGAACGCGATGTGGCCTTCGCTCCCCACGCCCAAAACCTGCAAGTCGATTCCTCCCGCGTCTCGGATTTTTTGCTCGTACTGGCGACAGTGCATTTCGAAGTCGAGCGCCCGGCCGTCGGGCACATGGGTCTGCCCTACGGGAATGTTGAGCCGGCCGAACAGGTTCTGCTGCATAAAGCAGCGGTAACTCTGCGGATGGGCCGGGCCCAGGCCGACATATTCGTCCAGGTTGAACGTCGTCACCCGCGAAAAGTCGAGCTGCTCTTCGCGATGCAGCCGGATCAGTTCCCGATACGCCCCCAGCGGCGTGCTTCCCGTCGCCAGCCCCAGCACGCAGTTCGGCTTCCGCCGCACCAGCTCGGCCACAAAACGGGCCGCGCGGCGGCTGGCGGCTTCGGCATCCGGCTCGATGATCACGCGCACGACAAAGGACCTTGCAACAGCAAACGAGCGACCCGCCGCGCTGGCGGCGGCAACAAACCCGCAGCATACCAGCGGCCCGAATCGGCCGACAGGGGCGGGCAATTTCGTGTGTGGCGGGAAGGGGGGGGGGGGGG
>JBBDYF010000146.1:14704-24839 GCA_040901775.1 Pirellulaceae bacterium
CGGGAGTCTTTGGCGGGAGACGATGTACCATGTTGGAAGAATTGCTTCCGCCAAAGACTCCCGACCCCGTGGCGTTCGTGGCGTTGTCACGTCTCCGCGCCGTCATCTCGCCAGCGGCTGCCGTAGCCCTGGGTGGCGATGCGCGCGCCGATTTCCTCGTACACCTTCGCCTCTTTGGGCGCGAAGGTCGCCAGGCCATCCACATAGCGGTTGAACATGCAGAACATCCCGGCGATGAGCACGGTGTCGTGGATCGCCTGGTCGTCCGCGCCGTGGCGGCGGGCCGCTTCCACGTCCTCGGTTGTGACCCGCCGGCCTCCCTGCCGGACTTTATCGGCGATCACCAGCAGCGCCCGCAGTTTCGGGCTGACCTCAGCAGTGCCCAGATCCCGCAGCATGTCGTCCACCAAGCCGCGCTGCTCGGCCAGCAGGTGCCGCGCCGCCGCCGCGTGCGAATTCGTGCAGAAATAGCACTTGTTGCCGTGCGAGACATAGGTCGCGATCATTTCGCGCTCGGCCTTGGTGAGCGACGAAGGCCCGCACATGAGCACGTTGGCCAGTGCGTCGAGCGGCTTCTCGGTCGCCCGATACGCGGCCAGCGGGCCGATGATTCCCGGCTCGTCGGGCAGTTTGATGTGGGGCATAAGGTTCCTCGCGGAGGAAGGTGGATGAATCTGTGCAAATCGTCGCGGTCGCGGGCGATCCAAACAAGCGGGCCTTTACTGACCTTCTTTGGCCGTTCGCGCGGGCGTGCCAGGCTGGTGGTGATGGTTCAACCAATCTCCGATCGGCTTGAGCTCCTCCAGCACCAGCAAACCGTCTTGATTGGCGTCCAGCTTCTCGAAATGGGGCAGCACGATGCCGACGACCTCGGACCGCGCCAGTTTCCCGTCGCGATTCGCGTCGCCACGCAGCAACTGGCGTGCGAACTCCTCCGAGTCCCAGTATCCGGCCCCTTCTCCCCGCGCGCCTCCGCCGTCGGCATCGCGCCGGCGATGCAGGACGTATTGCTGCTGCACCACGTGGCAGGTTTCCTTCCCCACACAGGCGAAGTATTTCACTGTCAACCGCAGCGTCTGGTCTGTCGGCCAGGACTCGACCGTGAGCAGGAACTCGCGCGGGTCGGCATCGCTGGCGATGGAGACCTTATTCGCCGCCGCCTCCCACCGATCCAGCTTCACGCCATCGACTTTCTCGATCTGGAACGACAACGGCTTCGTCAAGTTGTTCCAGTGGGCGTTGTGCAGCGGATCGAGATGAAAACCGAGATACAACTTCCCGGCTCCGTCGGCGAGCAAACCGGCGTCCGCCTCCGCACGCAGCTTGGCGAAGAACGGCTGGCCCTTGGGCTCGACCCGCGGCTCGATGACGAGCGGGGCCATTCTTTCCCGCGGGACGCGCTCGACCATTCCGCGTTCGGCCGATGATTCGAGCGGCAAACCAAGCGTGAGGTGCAGATCTTCTTCCCGCGTGACTCTCTCGACAGGACCGACCAGTTCCTCCAGGTCTTTGCGCACTTGCTTGGGGTTCGCCCAGGCGCGTTTGCGAACGATCACGCCTTTCGGGTTAATGAGAAACTGCGCGTTGGGACGATCGCCCAGCGCGTGCTTGAGGCGGTTGTCCATCGCGTCCACGATCCAGGGAATCTGCGTACCGAACTGCTTCTGGGCCTGCCGCGCCTGCGCCAGCCGTTCGTCGAACGTGAAGGGCTGCACGTAATTGCCCGCCAGTTCAGGATGCGCGAGCGCCTTGTAGATATAGAAAAACCGGACCCCTTTGGGGCTGTAATCCCGATGCACCGCCTCCAGCCCCGCAATGTTCCACATCGAAGGCGGGCAGGTCAGGCAGCCGAATGTGAGCACGGTGTAGTGCCCGCGCAGGTCGGCCGTTTTCAAGGGGCTGCCGTCGGCCGCGTAAATGGTCACGTCTGGCAGAGGATCGTCGATCCGCGGCTTGGACCGGAGGAACTCTCGCTCTCGTTCTTGCATGCGCTGCTGTGCGAGGACCAGAGGGGGCGAACAGGCAAGAACCAGAGCAACCACGAGCAGCAATTTCATTCGCATAACCGCCTCCGCTGGGAAATGGGACCGGAAAAGGCCGCGGGGAAAGGGTTCGCCAAGGCCTCGCACTCATTCTTCATGGACGACGACAATCGCCGGCTCGGTATCGACTCGGTACACAGCCAGGTGCTTGCGTGCGCCTCCATCTTTCGCTTCGACCGTTAGCTGCACTTCACAGCGCCAGCCAAACCCGGCCGAACGCTCGGCGCCCAGCTCGAATTCAACGAGTTTGTGCCCGCCGTGCCACTCCGAATCGCTGACGTGGATCGGCGGGGTGGCTGCCTTGAGCGACTCGTAGGGTTTCCCCTTTTTCCAGGTTTCCAGGGCCGTTTTAAGGGCAACCCGAGCGCGATCCGGATTGGCGGCCACGGGCTTGGCGTCGCCGCAGCCAGTCAAACACAGCAGGCTGAGACATGCAATCAGCCCTGCGGAAACTCCGGCCATCCATCCGTATAAAAGGTGGGCGGCTTTCATTGGGCAACCGCCTCCCCGCCGGAACGCGAACCAAGGGCGCGCCAGACGGCCACGTTGATCGTCTCCGGCACGAATCCGACTGCTCCGTCGCAGCGCAAAAGTAGCACGCCACCAGGGTGCAAACTGTTGGCCCCGCGCGACGACTGGCCGGGCGGAAAATGGCAGGAACGATCGTTCGGCGGGGCGACGTGCAAGTACCCCGTGAAATGGTCGGCCGTCCCTGCCAGCCACGGTGCTCCAAGATTGGAGAATCGTTGGAAACTGAGATTGTTGATGTCGATGTCCCGGCAGATGGCAACCGCGTTGTCCGCCGAAGTGGGAACCCCGCCGGGCCAGAAAATATCCGTACGATCCGTAACAATGGCGTTGCTCCAGTCCCCCAGGCCCCGCTCGCTGAAACAGGCCGTATTGCTGGTGCCGTCCGTAATGTCGGCCAGTTTCGTGCCGCTTCTATTGTTGATCACGCCGTTGCTCATTCTCGTATCGGCTCCCTCGCACGGTTCGTAATTCGTCGCGGCCCAGCCCGGCGGCCGGGAAGATTGTGGATCGGACGGACAGGTGAAAACCGGAATGACGGCAGCCCGCGCCGCGGTATTGCTGGGAGAATCCCAGAATGTGGTGTAGTCGATCAACTCGCGGACGTTGCCCTGTTCCATGAACGGCAGAATCAAGCCGTGGACGCTGAAGACCCTCCCGCCGGAACCGCCCCAGCGGCCCGGTGGAAGTGTCAGATGCGAATCGTGGTAGAGCTGGACGGCCAGACCAAACTGCTTGAGGTTGTTCGAGCACTGGGCCCGCCGGGCAGCTTCGCGGGCGGCCTGCACGGCGGGCAACAGCAAGGCGACGAGCACGCCGATGATCGCGATGACCACCAGTAGCTCGACGAGCGTAAATGCGGATCTTCGTGACATGATTGACTAACCCCTATCAAGCGAATAATGACGCCGAGAAGCCGCGCTTCCCGTAAGCGAAAAAACTTTGCTAGCGTGCGACAAGGGAATTCCCATCCTCTGCCAGCAGCATGAGGATGAGCGACTGCTCCATCTCCCGTGGATTGAAACCAAAGGGACCAGGGCCGCCCGCAAAGGCGATGCGTCCGTCGCGATCCACCACATACAAACGGTTCGGGACGGCGCCGTACGTCTCACCCACCTGGTTGTCGATGCCGTCCACAACCAGCGGAGTCTGGACCTGGAGCGTCGATGTGAACCGTTTCGCGACCGTGCAACGTTCTTCCAGCGTCGTCGGTTGCTTGATGAGAATCCTCGCCCGGGCATTGGTGGACGTGGCGGATTGATTGTCGGCCACCGGATGGGCCTCGCGGACGTAAACCCGCACGAACTCAGCGTCCTTCTTCCAGAATCGGTACAGCTCCTCGAGCGACTCGGTATAGGTGCGATAGTTGCCGCACGTAAAGCTTCCGAACACGAGCACGACGGGCCGCTTGTCCCGGAACGATGACAGCCGCACGGTCGTTTGGCCGTCCGGCGAGGCAAGCTCGAAATCGGGCGCCATCTCGCCCGGCTGCGGAACCTGATTGCCGGTCCGCTGACGCGCCGGCGAGAATTCCGACCGGCCCAGCCGCAGTCTTTCCTCGGCGGCCGTCTTCAGCACACGCGGTAAATAGATCAGCCGTTCGAGTTCCTCTTCGTTCAGGTACTGCTTGCCGCCGGCAACCTTGGCAAACACGGCCTGAAACTCCTCGCTCGAAATCCGCCCGTCGCTGCTGGCATCGACGGACTTGAAGAGCGCGAATGTGGTTTCCTTCTGTCGCGTCAGGGGATCTTCCTTTGACCACTCGAAATCGGCCGCCGACAGCTTGCCGCCCCACGTGCGGTCGAGCCGGGAGAAAACGTCCGGCGATACGGGAAGCTCCTGCTGAGCCACGCTCCCGTCGTCGTCCTGGTCGTAGTGCTCGGCCAGCCATTTCCAGCCAAATCGCGAGTGGCCCGTTCGCACCCAGTCTTGCCGCGGCGCGCTGGCAGCCTCGGGTGCAGGGGCCGCGCCGATCGGTTCTTCGGCCTGGCCGAGCGCGTTGTGGATGCCCGCGATGCCGAGCAAAACGGCGATAAAGCAAATGGTGCGATGCATCCTTGGATTCCTCAATTTTAGGGTGGTGAACGCCGACGAGCATCGGCCGCTGCCAACTTGTTGCATGCGAAACTACGGCTCGATCTGCAATCCGGCCGCCTCAGTGATCCGATCGAACGCTGCCCGATTGGTCGTGTAGCTAATGAGCTGCACCACATCGCGCGGGCCAGCCAGCTCGACGGCGGCTGCGACCTGCTCGTCGGTCAACACGACCGGACAAGCGGCCAAATTGCGGGCCACCAGAAAGAGCGCCCGTTCCTTGGCCGAAAACGACTCCCAAGGACCGTCGAGGGCAAATATCTGATCGTCCGACTGGCCGAGCTCCTTCAATCGCCGCTGGGCCTGTCCCAGGGCATACCAGGCGCGATCCTGGCGGGCGATAATCCAGCTTGCCTGCGCTTTGAGCAGCGGCGTCAGATCCCCTTGCTCGTCTGCCCGCCGCGTGCCGGATACCAGTCGCTGGCCGCTCTGCGGAAAATTGGCCGCCAGCCGCATCCATTGCGGGAGCGGGCCTTGTGGCGCGTTTTCGGCAAGGATCTCGCGCGCCCTGGTTTCGTCAACCAGCGGCAGGCGGGGCTTTCGCTTGCGGGCCTGCTTCAGCGATTGCTGGACCTCTTCGCGAGATTCGAGCCCAACTCGGCTAAACACGGTTTGCAGCGTAGGCTGGCCCGCTTTGTCGAGAAACAGCGGAGCGACCCGCGTGATCTTGGTCTGATAATCGACCGAAGTGGGAGTGAGGTAGTTGTGAATGCGAGCTGGCGTTTGGGCAACGGTGCCGCTGGAACTGCTGCCGAAGCTGCCGCCGGTGGCCGACTGCGGCACGCCGACTCCCTCTTTCCAGCGATTGATCGAGTTGTTCCCCGCCATCGAAAGAATCATTTCGAGAATCTGCAAGTCGGTAAAGTGCTGGCGCAGGGCGTCGATGTCGGCATCGGCCAAGTGGTGTGGCTCGAGGGTGAACTTGCGGCCGAAGGCGTAGGCCGTTTGCTCGGCGGCGGTCGATTTCGACCAGTCGCTGTCGAGCGCGGCGATCTCGTCTTCCGTCATCCCCGCGCCGAGCAGTTTCGATTCCTGGTGCCCCAGGCAGTACTGGCAGTTGTTCGTGCGAGAAACGATCCAGAACAGAGAAACCTTAAAGCGGTAGTCGAGCGTCATGCCGGGCTCGTTCTCGCGGCCGCCGCGGCGATCGCTCGCGGGACGTGCTGCATCCGGGCGACTGGCGTCGGTCGGCCTCGTCGAAGACCGAGACCGGTCGTCGCCGCCGGGCAGATACAACGATCGCAGGCGACTTTCGTAGCCGCTGCCGCGCTCGCCCAGTTTTTCTCGTTCTTCCGCCGTCAGCTCCGGCAGCGGAATGCGCGGCGTGCGCTGCTTCATTTGTTCGAGGTACAGCTTCATTTCGGGCCGCGTCAAGGGAATGCTCCGCAACGCCGAAGCTGGCTCCGCAGCGCCTGCGACGCCTGCGGCGCCCATTGCCAGGGTGAAGCCCGAGATTATCAAAACAATCGTTCGCATGAGTCTTGTCCTCCAAAGAAAATCAATCCCGACGAGAAATGTGAATGATGGGATTCGTGGAAATGACGTAGAGCACGTCGAGCGACTGTTCGCGGCCATCGGATAGCACGAGCTTCAGCCGCACCGGCCAGCGGATCGAAGTTCCCCAAGCTTGTTCGTCGGCCAGCAATTGATACTCGAGCAGCCGGCGGCCTTCGCTCCAATCTTCGTCGGCCACGGTGATCGCCGGCTCGGACTCTTGCAACTGGGCAGGGGTGATCCGCATTTGCCAGCAGCCGAGGGCCTTTTCGAGCGCGGCGCGGGCTGCCGCCGGGTCCGCCGCGGGGGGCGGAGTGTGGTTTGTGCCGCTGCAGCCAAGGCAGCCGACAAGCGCCGCGGCAGCAACAATTGAGTGCAACCGGCCACGATCAATAGCCACCGATCGCCTCCCCATCGTTGCGCTGGCCGAGGCGACGCCACGTTTGCAGGTCGATCGTCTGGCTGGCGAACCGTACCGAGCCGTCGCACAACGCCAGCATCACGCCGCCGGGATGCTGGCTGGCGGCCGAGGTGCCGATGCGGCCCGGCGGGTACATGCACGAGCGGCTGTTGGGCGGACCGATGTGGAAATAAACCGTCGTCGAGTGATAGCCCTCGATCCACGGCGCGCCCACGTCGCTCACCCCTTGCAGCGAAAGCGCGGTGGGATCGACGGCGTTGCATTGGGCCAGGGCATCGTCGGCGGTCGCCGGGTGCGTGCCGGGGCGAAAAGTATCGGTGGGAGAGGAGACCCCCTGATTGAAGTCACCCTTTTGATGTTCGCTGAACGCCGCCGTTTGCGACGTGCCATCGGCGATCGCCGCCATGTTCAGATAGCTGTTTTGAAAGAAGACGCCATTCGGTGCCGGCATGCCGAAGTTGACATTGGACGAATTGGTCGGCGGATTGCCCCACAGGACGCCGCTCCCCTGGTTCGCCCGGTAACTGGTTCCTGCCCAGCCGGGAGGAATGCTGGTTTGCGGATCGGAAGGACAGTTGAAAAAGGCAATTGGCGTTGCCGCGGCGGCTGCATTGTTGGCGTGATTGACGCTGTTGTTGTAGTTGATCAGGTTGGCGACATTGGCCTGCTCGAAGAAGGGGAGCAGCGCGGCATGGGTCGAAAACGAGCGCGGGCTGCGAGCGGCCGGCAGGTTGAGGAAGGTGTCGTGGTAGTTGTGGGTCGCGACGATGAATTGCTTCAGGTTGTTGCTGCATTGCATGCGGCGTGCGCTCTCGCGCGCCGCTTGCACCGCCGGCAGCAGCAGGGCGACCAGCACGCCGATGATGGCAATCACCACCAGCAACTCGACGAGCGTGAATCCCAAGCGTTTTGAGGACATGACAGGAACTCCCTGAGATTAGGACGTGCCGGCATCCGCCGAGGCGGATTCCGGCTGAGAAATAATGTGCAATTGATCGGCCTTTGGGGCTGCGATTTCCTGATTGGTTCCGTCGGGCCAACGGATTTCGAGTTTGTCGATCGTGTCGGCCCGGCCCAGGCCAAAAGTCACGGGCAACTCGGATTGCGAGAGGTAGCCGTGCGTGGGCGAAACGCACCGCTCTTGCACGATTCCTCCCGCATGCAGCCGGACGATCGCGCCCAAGGCTTCCGGGTTCGCGGCCATCCCCCGGAGCTTGACGCGGAGCCAGTGATGACCGAGCGCTTGATCGTTGCGCAACAGCCGGGGTGGCCCGCCGCACTGGGTCAAAACGACATCCAGATCGCCATCGCCGTCGATATCGGCGTAAGCGCCCCCTCGGCCGACGATCGGCTGCGAAAACTGCTGGCCGACCTTTTCCGGCGGAACGCGCACGAATTCGGTCGGCTGATCGGCCCCCGCGTTCCAAAACAGTTGCGGCGACTGCCGGTAGTGCTGGCTGGGAACGACCTTGTTGATTTCTTCTTCCAAGTGGCCGTTGGCCGCGAGCACGTCCAGCCGGCCATCCAGGTCGTAGTCGAAAAAGAAGACGCCGAACTTCAGCTCCAAACGAGTTTGCGGCCCCAGGCCGTTGCTGACCGATTCGTCGGTGAAGAGCAACTGCTCGGGATTTCCCTGCGAGACGAAGAAGCTGGTTGGCTCGTTGGCGAAGTTGCCGATCACAATCGCCACCGCCGGACTGTTGCGGGGCTGGGCGACGTCGATCCCCATCGCCCCACGGGCCGCGCCGTCGCTGCCAAACGCGATGCCGGCTTGGCTGCCGATCTCGTCAAAGGTCCCGTCCTGCCGGTTGTGAAAGACAAAGTTTTGCACGGTGTCGTTCGCCACCACCAGGTCTTGCCAACCGTCGCCGTCCAGGTCGTAGGGGACGACTCCCAGCGACTTGCCCGCGGGAATCTGCTTTTCCGGCTGCTGGCGGTTGAAGACCTGAATTCCCGCCGCCGCGGAGACATCGGTGAACTTGCCGTCGCCGTCGTTCTGATACAGGTAGCAGAGCGTCCCCTCGAAGCTGAGCGGCGGGCCGTAGGCCCGTTCGTTGCCGGTCAGCGTGAAACCCTGCGAAATATCGAATTCGCGCGACCATTTCACATAGTTGCAGACGAACAGGTCCAGGCGTCCGTCGCGGTTGTAGTCCCACCAGGTGCAGCCGGTGCTCCAGGCGTCGGCAGCCCCACCGACGCCGGCCGCCACGGTAACATCGCGGAACTTGCCGTCCTCATTTTTGAGCAGCCTGTTGGTTCCGACCGCCGACAGGAACACGTCGGTCCAGCCGTCGCCGTCGTAATCGCCGACGGCGGCGCCCATGCCGTACAGCGAGAGGCCCAAGCCGCACTGCTGGGTCACATCGCGGAACTTGCCCTGGCCGTCGTTCTGGTAGAGGGCCATCGTCGCCTCCTCCCCTGCGGCCGGCTCTTTCCAAGGCCAGGCCGCGGAGTTCACGAACAACAGGTCGGCATCGCCGTCGTTGTCGTAGTCGAAAAACGCGGCCCCGCCCCCCATCGTCTCGGGCAACAGCTTTTCGCCGTACGCGCCGTTGACGTGGGTGAAGTCGATCCCCGACTCGGCCGTGACATCGGTGAACGCAACCGTTGGCACGGCTGCAAGATCGGCATTGCGCATGCCCGCTTCGACCGTTGGCGCAGCCGCTGCCGGAGGTGGAGCGGACGACCAGAAATAAAAGGCCCCCACACTGCCGGCGGCGATCGAGCCCAACAGCGCGAAGACGCCCAACGAAACGATCAAGGCCTTGCCGATGGCGTCGTCGTTCTGTTCCGGTGTCTCGTCGGGCGGAGGTGTGCTGACGTTCATAAAAATCCTGAGCTTTCCGCGCGAGAGCGCCGCGAGGTCGCGGGGCGTCGGGCGAACGAGAAACAGAAATCGGGCGCGTGGCCCAGCCAAGAAACAAACCGGCAAATAGGCGCGCGCACTACACAAAGCGATTGCGCGCAGCCCTACCCCGCAGTAGATGCCTAGACGGCTGGCGGGCGGTTCTGTCGCTGCGGATAGCCGGCGCTGGCGCGCGGCGAAGATTCATCCGCAAAGCGCGCGTGAGAGTCCAGTTGCCAAGCCGCTTCGTCCCCGATTCCTACCAGTTCCTGCCGCTGCTGAGAGCGCGGAGGAACCTGCGGATTCGATGGCAGCGGTGCGTACGGCGCGCCGTGACATTCTGCCCCGTGGCAGCCGTGCGGCTCGCTGGGAGTTTGGTCGGCGACGCTCTTTTGAGAGGCACTTTGCTGGTCGGTCGTCGGCTTCCGTTCCGGCACGAAGCCGGGCCCCAGCCGTTTGACGTAGTGGCCGCACGAAGCTGCCGCCTGCACATTCCCCGTCCAGCCGCCCAGCACCAAGGTCAGCGCAGCGAGGACCGCCCAGCGGAGGAAGCAACGGGAAAGGAAGGAGCTCAACATCAAAGGTTTTCCCAGGCGACTTTCAGAATAGCCCGGCGCCGGCCAGTGCGTCAAGCGAATTTCGCACCGTTCCGATTTTTCGTGTGAGCGTCTCGAAAGTAGGTGGGAAATCGGTTCCAATGCAGGAGGCGTA
>JBBDYF010000147.1:0-24722 GCA_040901775.1 Pirellulaceae bacterium
GACGTCGGCAAGCAGCCGGCGATCGACGTGCAGGGGGTGACCATCCGCTTCGGCAAGTTTACCGCGGTCGATCGGGTCAGCCTCCAGGTCTGGCCGGGCGAGGTGTTCGGCCTGCTCGGCCCCAACGGTTCGGGCAAGACGACGCTGATCCGTGCTCTGTGCGGCTTGTTGCCGCTGGCCGAGGGACGGGCGAGCGTGCTGCAGCACGACGTGACCAAAGACGCCGAGCGGATTCGTCAGTCGATCGGCTACATGTCGCAAAAGTTTTCTCTCTATGCCGATCTGAGCGTGCAAGAGAACATGGATTTCTACTCGGGCATCTACGGCCTATCGCGAACCGAAGCCCGCCGACGCCAGGCCGAACTGGTCGAACTGACCGGCCTCGCGCCCTATCTGGATCGTTGGGCGGGCCGGCTCTCCGGCGGTTGGAAGCAACGTCTGTCGCTGGTCTGCGCGCTGCTGCACGGGCCGCAACTGGTGTTTCTCGACGAGCCGACGGCGGGCGTCGATCCGGTGGCCCGCCGCGAGCTGTGGGATCTGCTGTTTCACCTGGCGGGCCAGGGAATCACGCTGCTCATTACCACGCACTACATGGACGAAGCCGAGCGGTGCGGCCGCGTCGGCTATTTGCACCTTTCCAAGCTGATGGTGGTCGGCACGCCGTCGGAGCTGAAGCGGCTGCCGGAAGTGACCCCCGCCGGTTACCGACGGATCGAGATCGTCGCCCCCGACATCGCCGAGTTGCTGCTCGCCCTGAAGCATCGGCCGACGGTCAAAGAGGCGACGATCTTTGGCCAGTCGATTCACGCCCTGGTGGAAGAGGGAGAGTCGCTGGCCGACATCGCCGGCCCCAGCGTTGCCGTTCGCCCCGCCGCGCCCAACCTCGAAGACGTGTTTGTCACCATTGCCAGGAACCGCAATCGAGAACTGGTACAAGCGCAATAGGGTCAGAGGTCAGTTGAAGGCAGAAACGATGACACTCCTGCGCACGTTCTCGGTCGCTCGCAAAGAGCTGTTGCACATCCTGCGCGATCCGCAAACGCTGTTCTTCACGCTGTTCGTGCCGGTGCTGGAGTTGTTCATGCTCGGCTACGCCATCGACACGAACGTGCGGAACGTGCGGACCGTGATCGTGGACTATGCGGGCACCCAGCAAAGCCGGCAACTGATTGAAAAGTTCGAGAACTCGCGGGATTTTCGGGTGGTGGCCCGCGCCCTGACCGACCGCGAGGCGACCCAGATGATCGTCGCCGGCACTGCGCGGGTCGGGATCGTGATTCCCGAAAACTACTCGCGGCTGCTGGTGGGGGGCGAGACGGCGAGCCTGCTAGTGCTGGTCGATGGAACCGAATCGAGCATCGCCGCCCAGGCGGTGAATGTTTCCAACGCCATCGCGCTGCGCGAATCGCTCGAACGGGCGCTGGGCGAGCGGCCGCTGCCGGTCGAGGCCCGTCCCCGCATCCTGTTCAACCCCGATACTCGCAGCGCCAACTTTTTCATTCCCGGCTTGATGGTCGTCATGTGCCAGATGATGTCCACGGTGTTGTCGGCCAATGCTATCGTGCGCGAGAAGGAACTGGGAACGCTCGAACAGCTTTATATGACTCCCGTCCGCCGAGGCGAATTGATCCTGGGAAAGATGACACCCTACGTCTTCTTGACGACGCTCGAATTCTGTTTCATCGCGTTTTTGATGTGGCTCGTTTTCCAGGTGCCGATCCGCGGCTACTTTGTGACGCTGCTCTTGATCACGCTGCCGTTCGTGTTGGCCAACCTGGGGACCGGCCTTTGGATTTCGAGCCGGGCCGCCACTCGCGAGGCGGCCGGCCAGATGGCGATGGGAACATTCTTGCCGTCGATCTTTCTGTCGGGCTACGTGTTTCCGCTCGATTCGATGCCCTGGCCGTTGCAGATCTTGGCGCACGCCATTCCCACCACTTGGATGATCGACGCCTCGCGGAGCGTCATCCTCCGCGGCGGCGGCTGGAACGAGCTGTGGCTACACGCCACGGTGCTCTGGTCGATGGCGATCCTGGCGATGGTGATCGGCACGCTGCAGATGCGGAAGCGCCTGTAAAACATACCAACCCGAAGCGTCAGCGAGGGAAACAATCCGAAGCGTCAGCGAGGGAAATACCAACCCGAAGCGTCAGCGAGGAACTGGAGCTTTCCCTCGCTGAAGCATCGGGTTAGTGTCGGCCCAGCGCGACCCGCTCAGATCAACTCCGCGATCGGCTGCACGCCCGGTTCGACCAGGTACTGCGGCCGGCCGCGAAAATCGAACAACCGCGGGGCGGTCGCCAGGTTGATCCCCAGGTTGTGATACAGCGTCGCATGAATCTCCGCAAACGAAACGGGCCGCTCGATCGGCTCGCCGCCGAGGCGATCGGTCTGGCCGATCGCCTGCCCTGTTTTCATGCCCCCTCCCGCCAGCAGGGCGCACGAAACGCGCGGCCAGTGGTCGCGGCCGGCGTCTTTGTTGATCTTGGGCGTGCGGCCGAACTCGCCCCACACGACCACGGTGCAATCGTCGGCCAAACCCCGCTCGTGCAGATCCTCGACTAGGGCCGAAACTCCTTGGTCGAAGATCGGCAGCTCGTCCTTGGCGTGTTTGAAGTTCTGGCCGTGCCAGTCCCAGAAGCTGTAGTTCACGGTCACCACGCGGACGCCCGCTTCGATCAGCCGGCGGGCCAAGAGCAGGTTCTGCGGCACGCGCGGCGCGCCGTCCCCCTTGGGTTTGCTGGGGTCGTAAAAACCGTAGCGATCGCGCGTTTTCTGATCCTCCTGCGAGACATCCATCGCGCTGAAAAATTCCGACGAGGTGAGAATTCCCATTGCCCGTTGGGTGAAGGTATCCATGCCGTCCATCGTGCGCGAGCTGTCCCACTGGCGGCGGAATTGATCGACCGAGGCGAGCAGGTTGCGGCGATCCCCCAGCCGATCGGCGGTAATCCCTTGCAGCACCAGGTCGCCCTTCCCCTCGCCCATTGGTCGGAAAGCGTTGTGCCCCAGCCCCAGAAAGCCCGCGCTCGGCTCGTTGTATGGCTTGTGCTGGGTGACGTAGCAGAGGCTGACGAACGGCGGCACCCCCGCATGCAGCGGCCCCTGCAAGCGCGACGACGCCGAGCCGATATGCGGCCAGCCCCCCGCCGGCGGATTGCTGCTCAGGTGGCCGGTAAAGCATTGATAGCCGGCGTGCTCGTCGCGGCAGCCGACGACCGTCCGAATCGGCACGAGCTTGTCCATGATCCGGGCCAGGTTGGGCAGCAACTCGCAAACTTCGATTCCCGGCACCGCGGTGGGGATGGGGGCGAACTCGCCCCGAATTTCGGCCGGGGCATCGACCTTCAGGTCGTACATGTCTTGGTGCGGCGGGCCGCCACACAGAAAGACCATAATCACCGACTTGTGCCGCTTCGCCGGCTTTTCAGTCCCGGCGCTGGCCTGTTCGAGGGCCAGCAGTTGCGGCAGCGCGAGCCCGCCCAGGCCGAGCGCGCCGATGCGGAGCATGTCGCGGCGGGCGTAGCCGTCGCAGTGGCGGCGGTTGGTTTGGGGGCCAAGGAGGGTGAGCATGGGGAACTCCGTCAATTACGGGCGTCTCTTAGCCAGGGTATCTCGCTGCGTCTTCGCAGCTTCAAGTAGCTCGTCGTCCTCAACGTCCCAGATCGACTCTTTGTGCGGTCCCCGCGCGAGCATCGCCAAATTCGCCATCAACTGGCCCATCCGCATCTCCGGACACAATGCCCCGACTTCGGCGAGCGTTTGCATCAAGTGGATTCGTTGCGTTGTAGCCACAAGGTTGTCCGTGAAGCGAGTATGCCGGGAGTCCTCCCGGCTGGAATTGAACCAGCGACCTACCGCTTATAAGACGGCCGCTCTGACCACTGAGCTACGGGAGGGGGTCGTATGCCTGAGTCGCTGCATATCATGGGTTACCCTTCCGAAGCAAATCAGAATTGCACCCTGACCAATAGTCAGGGCTTTAAATCACTTCCTTCAGCGGCGCAACGCCGGCATCCACCAGGTACTGTGGCCGGCCGCGCAGGTCGAACTCGCGAACCGCTTGCAGGTTGAGACCCAGGTTGTGATACAGGGTCGCCCAGACCTCCTGAAATGTCACCGGCCGTTCGGTGGCGTGCTCGCCCAGCCGGTTGGTCGCCCCGATCACCTGGCCGGTTTTCATGCCGCCGCACGCGAGCAACGCGCACGAAACCTGCGGCCAGTGGTCGCGCCCCGCGCCGGGATTGATCTTGGGCGTGCGACCGAACTCGCCCCACACCACCACCGAGACATCTTTGTCGAGTCCCCGCTCGTGCAGGTCGGTAATCAGGGCAGCGGTCGCCCGGTCGAGCAGCGGGCCATCCTGCCGCATCGCGTCGAAATTTTTCCCGTGCCAATCCCAGCGGCTGAAGTTGAGCGAGACGACCCGGGCCCCCGCCTCAACCAGTCGGCGGGCGATCAAAAAGTTTTCGGTTAGCTTGGGAGCGCCGTCGTCGCGGAATTTGGGATCTCCCTTGCCGTAGCGCTCGAACAGGACGGGGTCTTCCTGGCTAATGTCGAGCGCATCGGCCAGGGCCGACGACGTTAGAATGCCGACCGCTTGCTGGGTGAAACTATCGAGGCCCGCCATCTTGCCGCTGGTGTCCAGATCGCGGCGAAACCGATCGAGCGAACTGTGCAGCCCCTGGCGATCGCGCAGCCGGTCGAGCGTAATCCCTTGCAGGACCATCGTCTCGGTCTTGGTCGTTTCGCTGCGCCCGCCGACCAGCTTGAACGGCGAGTGCGAGATGCCCAGAAATCCGCCGTCGCCATCGTAGCCCCACGGGCCGTGATCGGTTTTGTAGCACAGGCTCAGGTGCGGCGGAATCGCGTCGTTCACCGGTCCTTTGAGCTTGCTGACCCAGGCTCCGGCCGCTGGCCAGCCCCCGGCCGGCGCTGGATTGAGCGGCCGCCCCGTCATGCACTGATAGGCGTCGTGTCCGCCAGTCGCGCCGACCATCGAGCGAATGAAGACGCACTTATCGGCGATCGCGGCAATCTTGGGGAAGCACTCGCCAATCTCGATCCCCGCGACGTTGGTCTTGATCGGAGCGAACTCGCCCCGGATTTCGGCCGGAGCATCGACCTTGATGTCCCACATGTCCTGATGCGGCGGCCCGCCCGGCAGGAAGACGTTGATGATCGCCTTGTGGCTCTTGCCGATTCCCGCGCGGGCCTCGGCCGCCAGCAACTGCGGCAGTGACAGGCCCCCCAACATCATGCCGCCGATCTTCAGAAAGTCGCGCCGCGATTGTCCATCGCAGTGGTGGCTGCGGCGATCGTGGTGGCGATCGCGGGGGCCAAGGATCGTCAACATGGCGGGCTCCTTCAAGGTGGGAATGGCAAGCGGCAGGAGGCTTGGGCGGGGCACGGTCGCGCGCCCTCGCCCAAACTACTCGCAATCGTATCAAACGCGGTTGATCGGTACAAGACTTTTCCGTTATCGGCCGGCTGCGGGAACCTGGATTACCCTGGGTTGGTTAAACTTGCTGGGGAACAACTTCCTTTCTGCCGAGGCTCTTCCCATGCGCTGGCTGGCATTTTTCTTGGTTGGTTGTGGGCTATTCGCAGCGGCGATCTCCGCGGCGGCTGCGGATCGGCCGAACCTGGTGGTCTTTATTGCCGACGACCTGGGGCAGCTCGACACGTCCCCCTACGGAGCGCAGGACGTACGCACGCCGAACCTTCAGCGGCTCGCCAAAGCGGGCCTGAGGTTTACCCACGCCTTCGTCGCTTCGCCCGCCTGCGCGCCGAGTCGGGCCGCCCTGCTGACCGGGTTGATGCCCGCCCGCAACGGAGCCGAGCCGAATCACAGCAAGCCGCGGGCTGAGCTTAAAAAGCTTCCCGCGTATCTGCAAGCGCTCGGCTACGAGGTCGTGTCGTTCGGCAAGGTGGCCCATTATGGGCACGGCAAAGACTACGGTTTCGACCGCGTGAGCCACGAAGGATTTCAGAACTACGCTTCGGTTCCGGCGGCGGCCGAGTTTTTAGCCTCGCGCAAGTCCGAGCAGCCGCTCTGCCTGCTGGTCGGCACCCATTGGCCGCACGTGCCGTGGCCGCAAGAGGCGAACGATTACGAGCCGGCGAAAGTGAGCCTGCCGCCGACACACGTCGATACCACCGCGACGCGTCTCTGGCGGACGCGGTATTACGCCGCGGTGACCAAGATGGACGACGACATGGGAACGGTGTACGACGCGGTTCAAAAGCACCTCGATCTGTCGGGCACGATCTTCCTGTTTACCAGCGACCACGGCGGGCAGTGGCCCTTCGGCAAGTGGAACCTGTACGACGCCGGCACGCGTGTCCCGCTGATCGTGGCGGGGCCAGGAATCGCCGCGGGCGAGAAAACGGGCGCGCTGGTGAGTTGGATCGACCTGTTGCCGACGCTGGTCGAACTGGGGGGCGGCGATCCGCCGGCCGAGATCGACGGCCGCTCGTTCGCCGCCGTGATTCAGGGTGCCGCGGCCGAGCATCGGGACGAGATTTTCACCACGCACAGCGGCGACGGGCGGTTCAACGTCTATCCGATCCGCTCGGTTCGCGACCGCGACTGGAAGTACATCCGCAACCTGCACCCCGAATACCAGCACGCAACCCACATCAATCGGGCCGCGGCTGGCGACGGCTTGGGCTATTTTCGCTCGTGGGAAGACGCTGCCCAAAGCGATCCCGCGGCGGCCGCGATCGTCGCCCGCTACCGCCAGCGACCGCGCGAAGAACTGTACGACCTTGAGGCCGACCCGCACGAACAAACCAACCTGGCTGCCGCACCTGCGCACGCGGAGCGGCTCGCTGCGATGCGGGAAAAGGTGACTGTCTGGATGGCAGCCCAGCAAGACACCAGCCGCGTCTATGGCGACCCGCTGCTCGTCGGCGAGGAAGCGCCGCCGATCCAACCGGCGTCCAAGGGGAAGACGAAGAAGTAGGCGGCTCCTTGCCCCGGCCTTGATCCCCCGTCATTGCATTGTGGCAAGCCAAAACAGGGCGGCGATCAGGATCATCGCGAACCCGATGCCGACAACGTCGATGGAGTCGAGCACCAGGAACACGACAACAAGCCAGACGAATAGTATCGTCCCGAATGCCGCGATCGACTCCGAGCCCAGCCAGCGAATCCCCGTGCCAATCGCGCATGCGCCAATCGTTGCGAGGAACAGTCGGCTAAGTCCGAATTGAAACGGCCGTCGCTCACGCGCCGCAGTCCGAGTTTCCTTCGCTTCGTCCATGTCCTGCTCCACCGCAATCCTCAAGGGGGTCGGGAGTTTTTGCCGAAACGGCTCGTACAAGGTTGGACAACGATTGCTCGCCAAAGACTTCCGACCCCTTATTCTACGAGCCCGCGAAAGATCTTGTATTGCAACGGGTTGCGGCTACTGGTGAATTCGCCTTCCCCTTTTTCCGCCAGGGCGGACAGGGCGGTGTGGAACTTGGCATCCACATCGTCGGCAAAGTGAACCAGGATTGCCTCGGGGGTCATCGGGGGCTTGGGCGAGCCCCATTCAGCCAGCCGCTGGTGCGAAATGATGATGTGTTCGAGCCGCAGCAGCGTCTCTGTCGCAAGCGGATGCTCGGCGGCCGCCGCGCGCAGCATGTCGCGGCCCAGCAGGATGTGTCCGACCAGTTCGCCCGCGGCGGTGTACTCGGCCCCGGTCGGGGTGAGCTTCATCTCCTGCACCTTGCCGATGTCGTGCAGGATCGCTCCGGCGACCACGAGGTCGCGCGCCAGGGGCGGGTCGAGCTGCGGATAGTCCTTGCCGTATTTGTCGGCGAAGAACAGGGCGTTGCGAGTGACGCTCAGCACATGTTCGAGCCAGCCGCCGACCTGCGCGTGATGGTTGCGTCGGGCAGCCGGCAGGTTGAGCAGAACGTCCCGATTGCTGTCGAGCAGCGCCGCGGTCAGCGCCACCAGCGCGGGGTCGCGGATCTCGCGACGGGCCAGTTCGACCAGCTCGCCAAACATCGCTTGTGGATCGAAAGCAGAACGTGGCAGGAACATCCCCTCGTCGAAGCCATCGGCCTTGTCTTCGAGAGCGACGGGGCGAAGCTTCCGCAGGTCGAGCTGCGGGCCGAACTTCGTTTCGGTATAGACGGCCCGCACCTTGTAGAACTGGCCCGGCTTCCACTGCTCGCGGCAGGCGTCGGAGAAGGCCGAGTCGTTCCAAATCGGAAACGACACCTCGCGCCCCGCGTCGCGAAACGTCACCCGGCAAAAAGGCTTGCCGTCGCGAGTGGTGCCGTCGGTCTTGGCAGAGAGCAGAACAAACGCGTCGGCCTCTTGGCCTTCGATCATTTCAGCAAGCGGCAGCAGCGGAATGGGACGAGGCATGGAGTCGGTTCCAAGTTGCAGGTTCAAAGTTCAAGGTTCAGTCGAGAAACTCGCGTTGCCTGCGCGTCAGTCGGCGGGCCAGGTTCTGGCGGCCCAGGTACAGTTCCTTTGTTGGGTCGGCGGCGGTTAACTCGTTAAAGGTCTTTCGCAGGTTGGCGGTTCGCTCGGCCGATTGCGGATGCGTCCGCAAAAATGCGGGCATGAAATCCGCGCCCCCCTTCTCGCCGCGCCGGCCCAAAGCGACATAGACGAGCTCGACCGAGCGCGGGTCGTAGCCCAGTGCATAGGCCCAGCGGATGCCGTCGGTGTCGGCCTCCAACTCTTCGTCTGGGCCAAATGGCCGCTGGAACAGCCGCTGCATCATCCCCAGCGTCTGGAACATTTTGTCGGGGCTGAACCCCTCGCGCGGATTGGCCAGCGATTGCTGGGCCAGCTTCCACTGCTTTGCCCGGCGGAGGAGGTGCCCCCGGTCGAGATGGGCCAGTTCGTGCCCCACGACACTCACCAGCGCCGCCTCGCACTGGGCGGCGTCCAACAGCCCTCGCGAGAAATAAAGGTGCCCGCCGGGATAGGCGTACGCCTCGGCCTCGCCGGTCTCCATCAGATAGACGCGCAGCTTCGGATAACGAGCCGCCTGGGTCATGTGCGGGCGGACCAGCTCCACGAGGCGCGACAGGTACTCCACCTCCGAGCCCCTTTCGAGCAGCTTCACCTTCCGGGCGGCGAGCGTCCGCCGCACCTCGTCGAGTCCTTGCCGGCCGAGCTCGGCCTCTTCCCGCAGGCTGATTTCGACCTTGGCCAGTTCTTCGTCGGCGAAGTCGGTTTCGCCCCCCTGGCCGAACAGTTGCTCGAACATTCGCTGCGGGTCGAAATTGCCCTCCTTGCCCGGCCCGCCAAACTTCGGCCCGCCAAAGTCGGGAAATCCAGGGAACTTTCCCGGCTCGAATCGCGGGGGGCGGTCTTGGGCCGAGACGACGCCGGCTAGCAGCAGACAGGCTAGCAGCAGAGAGCCCCATAGCGCCGGCAGCCAGAGTTGTCGCGCGGGCATGGAAGCCTCGATTTTCGCAAATTCGCCCCGCAACATTGTAGGCCCTGACAGAGCACTAGGGCATGCTGCGTCGCGTCAGAACCGTTTCGCCCTCGACCGTTTGCTTGCCCCGACGGACCTTCACCTTCACCTTGTCCCCCGGCTTGTGATTGCTCAGGGCGGCCTGAAAATCCTCGAGGGTCACCGTCCGCCGTTCGCCGACTTGCAACAACACATCGCCGCCGCGGATGCCGGCCTTGTCGGCGGGGCTCCCTTCGCTGACCGCTTCGAGCAAGACGCCATCTTCCGCGGGATTCGGATAGGCGGGCATCGAACCGAAATAGGGCCGGTCGCCGCCGCCCGCCACCTGAATGCTCTCGAACTTCTTAATCTCCACATACGTCGGCCGCTGCGGGCTGGCGTCGGTCAGACGGATGATCTCGACCAGCATGTCGGTCACGCGCCGCATTCCTTCGATGTTCAGCTTGGGCGCGTCGTCGCTGGGGCGGTGATAGTCGCTGTGCGTGCCGGTAAACAGGTGCAGCACCGGAATCTTCTTGCTGTAGAACGACGAATGGTCGCTCGGCCCGAAGCCGCCGGCATGTTTGGTCAATTGAAAGCCCAACTTCTGGCACAGGCTCTCCACCAACGGTTCGAACTCGGTGGCGGTGCCGGTGCCATAGACGGCCAGTTTGTCGTCCTTGAGCCGGCCGACCATGTCGAGGTTGAACATGGCGACCGTGCTCTCCAGCGGGAACCGCGGATTGCGGACGTAGTGGGCGCTGCCCAATAGGCCCCGCTCTTCGCCCGTAAAGGCGATGAACAGGATTCGCCGCTGGGGCTTTTCGCCCGAGGTTGCCATTCGATGAGCAATTTCGAGCAGGGTTGCCGTGCCGGAAGCGTTGTCGTCGGCCCCGTTGTGAACCGCCGCCGTCCAAGGGGCAAGCGATCCGGCCCCTCCCATTCCCAAATGGTCGTAGTGCGCGCCTATCACGATCGTCTCGCCGGCCAGCGGTCCTTCCCCTTCGAGCATGGCAACGACGTTCTTCACCTGCGCCTTCTTCTGCACGACGTTGGTCTGGCCGACTGCTTTCCAGCCGGCGAGCTCCACGCTGCGGGGAGCAAGATCGCTGTCGATCTCGGCCTCGAGCGCCGCCAGGTCTTTGTTGAGCGACGCTTTGAGCACCTCGTCGATGGCGGCCCGGGTGGCAAACAGCACCGGCATTTTGTTGTGGGTGCTTTCGTCCCCCGCGCCGTGCAAGGGCAGCGGCTCGTCGGTCGAACTGGTCAGCCGCTTGTGCAACTCGGCTGCGTGCTCGGCCGCCTTGGCGATTTCGGTCGCCAGCTCCGCCTGTTTGTCGGGCGTCGCGGCTGGAAACTTCGTGCCCAATTCGGCCAGCTTGCCGACCAGATCGCCGAGCGTTTTGAGCGCCACTTCGCGGCGACTCGCCAGTTCCTGGCCATCGTTCACAAAAATGACCGCCGCGGCGCCGCGCTCGCTGGCATTGGCCAGCTTTCGCTGAAAGTAGGCGTGCTGCGTCGTTTTATCGCCGCTGAAAAGACCAGCCGGCCCCTTTTGCCGAGGCTGCTTGCGGAGGATGACGACGACTTTCCCTTTCACGTCGAGGCCGGCGTACTCGTCGAAATTCAGTTCCTCGCCATGCCCCTTTTCGCCCTTAGCCGTAATGCCGTAGCCGACGAAGACCAGCGGCGCATCAAACGAACCCGAGCCGCCTGCCGCCAACGGGTTAAATCCCTCGCCCACCTTCACTTCGATCCGGTGCGGTGACTCGCTTTCCTTGGCCCCTGACTCCTTGGCCCCCTGCTCTTTGGCGGGACCGACCAGGACGAGCTGGTTTTTTTCGGGCGGCCCCATTTCGACGGTAATGTTCACCTCGAACTTCTGAAACGGCGTGCCGTCGAACAGGTCGGTTCGCAGGCCCAGCTTTTTGAACTCGGCCGCCAAGTATTCGGCCGCCTTGTCGAGTCCCTCGGTCCCCACGCCGCGGCCTTCCATTTCGTCGGTCGAGAGAAAGGTCGCGTCTTCGCCCAGCCGGTTTTCGGACTGGGCGGCACTTTCAGACTGGGCGGCGCTGTCGGTAGCCAGTGTCTCCGCCCCGATCGCCGGCAGCTCGACGAGCGAGAAGACGACGATCGACAACGACCACAACGGTGCCAGCCAGCAATGACGGAGCTTCATAAAGCGGAGGTGGGGTTAAAGGCAGGTAGCTTGAGGCGAGAGAAAAATGTACGAAGAGAGTCCGAAACCGTCCTTAAGTATAGCAGTAACTACGACCCGCCAAGGGCGGAGGTTCTCGCCGAGGGAAGCGTCCGCTACCCTCGATTGACGCGGTATTTTTTACTTTGTGCTGCCTTGGCGATGGCCGTCTGGGTAACGTCCGCAGGCCGATGCAGTTCTGAACCGGCACGAACCGCCGGAACCTTTTATGGCAACGATTCGTTCCGTGATTGGTGGAAAATTGAGTCGTCGCCTAAAACTCCTCTCCCCTGCTTTGACTTGGGGGAGTAGAATATCTAGCGAAACCTTGCGGCCGGTGCCGGTCGTGCCGTAGGGGCAAGTGTCACAACTTCTATCCTCCTTTGTAATATCTTCTTGCGCCGGTGGGCGATAAGACCTAAGGTAGCCGTTAGAGCCAGCGGGTTGGGTAGCCACCGGGTCGTATCTCTAAATTGTTTTGTGGTAAATACTTGGGGCGATCAACTCGGGTACTTGCAGTAGCCCCCCAGCCCTTGAGATTTCGGCTGGCCCGCAAATTGCATCACCCAAAAAAAGCTCGCCAACAACCCATTTCATGGATGAACCAGACGGTTGCCGCAGCAAATTGCATCCTCTGCCGGCGCGACCTGTCCTCACCGCAAGGAGTACGAGCAGATGAGTTTTCAACCGCTGGCCCGTCGTGGCTTTCTGAAGACGCTCGCCCTCGGCGGCGGTGCCATGGCCGCGTTTCCGCTGTTCGCCGAAGAACTGGACTTGGCGGGGCCGATGTTGCGCGAGCCGATTCATCGCATCGCCAAGGCCGAAAGTGCCGGCCCCGCGAACGCGGCGCCCCATCCGCTCGATCCGGCGCTGACGATGGCCCGCGCGGCCCTCGGCCACATTCGGCAAGACATCAACGACTTCGAAGCGACGATCATCAAGCGGGAACGGATCAAGGGGGTGCTCGGTAACTACGAGTACATGTACGCCAAAATCCGCAACCGCAAGATCGAAGGCGACCAGTTGGTCGTGCCGCTGTCGGTCTATCTGAAATTTCTCAAGCCCAAAGACGTGGAAGGTCGCGAGGTCGTCTGGGTCGAAGGGCAAAATAACAACAAGCTGCGGGCGCACGAGGGGGGCGTGGCAGGCAAGTTCCTCCCCTCGGTCTGGCTGCCGCCCGATGGAGCGATGGCCATGCGGGGCAACCTGCACCCGATCTACGACATCGGCATCGAAAACCTGGTGCTGAAACTGATCGAGCGGGGCGAAGCCGACCGCAAGCTCGGCCCCGGCGACACCGAGGTCAGGTTTATCGAGGGGGCCAAAGTGAACGACCGCCTCTGCACGGTGATCGAAGTGCGGCATCCGGTGCAGAAACCGCACTTCGATTTTTACCTGGCGCAGATCTTTCTCGATAACGAAATGCAGGTGCCGATCCGTTATGCGGCGTTCCACTGGCCGACCGATCCTAAAGACACGACCGGGCCGGTGCTGGAAGAATACACCTACCTAAACGTGAAGCTGAACGTCGGCCTGGAAGACGCCGATTTCGACTCGAACAACCCGAACTACAAGTTCTAGGCTTCCTCCGGCCTCTACCTGGTTCCCAAGCTCTAGCTTGGGAACCAGCTTCCGCGAAGCTCTGTTTCGCCGCCCGGAAAAGCCGTGGTTTGCCGCGCAAACTACAGCCACCCTACCTTTCTTGGCTGCTCGCGGTTGAGAACGTTCTTGCGGCCGGCCGGGGCTGTGATAGATTGGTTCCGTCCGCAAATCACGGAAACCAGCCGACGATGATCGAAACCCTCCGCCCCCCGCACTTCGCCAGTGTGCTTCCCACCTTGGACGGGCTGGCCGACCAGATCGACGCCCTGCGCGCCACCGGCGCCCTATTCTGGCAACGAGGCTGGAGCGTGGGCACCAGCTCGAACTACAGCGTGGTGATCCAGCGCGAGCCGCTCGAATTGCTGCTCACTGCCAGCGGCAAAGATAAGGGCAAACTGGGGCCGGACGACTTCGTGCGCGTCGGCGCCGACGGCCAGCCCTTGGGCGAAGGGCAGCCGAAATCGTCGGCCGAAACCTTGCTGCATGTGGTCGCCGCCAGCCAGCCGGAAGTCGGCGCGGTGCTGCACACGCATTCGATCTGGGGAACGCTGCTGTCGGACCTGTTCCACGGCCAAGGTGGCTTCGAGATCAGCGGCTACGAAATGCTGAAGGGGCTGGCGGGGGTCTCGACGCACGAGCATTCGTCGTGGGTCGAGATTTTCGAGAACACGCAGGACATTCCCACCCTGGCCGAGCAGGTGCGCGAGCGGTTGGCCGACGCGGCAGATCCCCTGCTGCACGGCTACCTGATCCGCAAGCACGGGCTCTACACCTGGGGCCGCGACCTGGACGAGGCTCGCCGCCACGTCGAAGTTTTTGAGTTCCTGTTCGAGTGTGTCGCCCGCCGGCTGATGCTGACAGAGACACTAGCCGGGAGCAAGCTGCTTCCGGAGAACTGCCAATAACAGATCCTAACAAAACCGCGCATTCCCCGGTGTTGGGGAGGACGTTAAGAGGTTGAGTTAGGAATTGTAAAGCTCACTTCCGCCGCTCCGGGACCAGGTTTGGTCCCGGCTATTTGATGATCCTTGGAGACCAACGATGGCCCGCATTCGCGTTCAAGACGAAAACCGAGAGATCGCCGGCGCCGACGAAATTCGGGCGTTTTTGCAGCCGTTTGGCATTTGGTACGAGCAGTGGGAGGTAGCCGGCCGGATCGGCCCCGACGCGACCAGCGAAGAAATCTTGGAGGCGTATGCCCCCGAGGTCGAGCGGCTGAAGCAGGCGGGCAACTTCGTGACGGCCGACGTGATCAACGTCTCGCCCGAGACTCCCGGCCTGGACGGGATGTTGGCCAAGTTCGCCCAGGAACACACGCACAGCGAGGACGAGGTGCGGTTCACGGTCAAGGGGAGCGGCGTGTTCCACATTCATCCCGACGGCGGGCCGGTGTTTGCCGTGCAGGTCGAAGCGGGCGACCTGATCAACGTGCCGTGCGGCACGCGGCACTGGTTCGACCTGTGCAGCGACAGAACGATCCGTTGCATCCGCCTGTTCCAGGACAAAGCGGGTTGGACGCCCCACTATGTCGAGCAGCCCGTCAACGAGCGCTACGCTCCCCTTTGCCTGGGACCGAACTATCTGCACGCCACGGCCGAATTCGACTCGGTGGTGAAGGTGTGACCATTAGGCGGTCTGAAATCTGAAATGCAATTGAGCCGCGGCTCAATTGCATTTCAGATTTCAGACCGCCCAAGGATGGAAGGAGCCAATCGCCATAGTCGCTTCGATGATTCGGCTGGGCTTTTGCTTCGACCTGCTCGATCCATATAATGTAAAATACCTGCAGCAGTTTCACGGTGAATATATTGGGATCGAGCAAACTGCTGGTCGAAAAATCGTGAAGAATGCCAACAAACACAAATATCTCGACTGTGCCGTGTTTCAATTTGCGTTTGCCGCGATTGAAGGCGACTCACAGCGGGTTGATTCTGCTAGAGCGGTTTATGTTCCAAAAGGGAACGGTCAGCGGGTTTGGAAGCGAAGCTGGATTTCATCCGATGCGCATATCCAACTCTGCGTAAGAAATCCTAGTTGTATCCTTGGAACGTGGTTGCATCATCCTATGAACGTGGAAAACGGAAATGAGCCAAACCAAGCTCCCCCGGACGACTTCCAGCCTGAAGATCAAGCGGGCGGTCAAAAACCTCAAGCAGTTATCGATATCCCAGCGGATCCAACTCTTGGTGACCGCAAAGTTGATGACCCAGGATGAGGCCGACGAGGCGAAGCAAAAATTGGTTCGGTCTTAATCTGGGGATGGGCAATCGACGATGCAGTTTTCCGGCCGGGGGATTCTCCTCGACATCGAAGGAACCACGTCGAGCGTCAGCTTTGTGTACGACGTGATGTTTCCCTACGTCCGCAAGCATCTGACGTTCGCGGTGGGGACGAACTGGCTCGAACCCGAATACGCCGTCGCTCTCGACGCCCTGGCCTGCGACGCCGGCCACCCCTCGCTCGACGCTTGGCTAAAGGCCAACGGCCTGTCGCGCGACAATCCCCTGCGGGCCGCCAACCTCGTCTGCCAGGAAGCGACCCTGCTGATGGATCGGGACGCCAAGGCGACCGGCCTGAAACAACTGCAAGGGTTGATCTGGAAAGGGGGCTTCGAAGGGGGCGAACTGCTGGCCCACGTCTATTGCGACGTTCCCCCCGCACTCGATGTCTGGAAGGCCGCCGGCATGGATATCCGGATCTACTCGTCCGGCAGCGTACAGGCCCAGAAGCTCTTCTTCGGCCACACCCTGGCGGGCAACCTGCTCGGCCAGTTTCAGGGTCACTACGACACCACCTGCGGCCCCAAAAAAGAGCCGGCCAGCTATCGCAAAATCGCGGGTGAGTTTGGCCTGCCCCCCAGCGAGATCCTGTTCCTCAGCGACATCGTTGCCGAGCTCGACGCGGCCCGCGCCGCCGGCCTGCAAACGGGGCTGGTCGTCCGCCCCGGCAATGCGACCGAGCAGGCGAGCGACGGCCCGCCGCACGCACAAATTGCCCGCTTTTCCCAGCTTGAAATTGCCTGGCTGGCGCTATAGCAGATTCTTTTGGCAACCTGTAAACCGTGGACACTCTGGCAGCCGCCAGATGTGTTCTACCGGGTTGGGTGGATGACGAGGGTCCAATTGGGTAGGATCGCGGAGCGGTCGGGACGGGCCGCGACGGTTGTCGCGCCAATCGCTAAGATATTCTCAAGCAGCTTGGCCGGGCGAATGCGAGACGGGCTACCCCGCGAACCCCCCTTCGAACTGGCGTGTCCTACGGCATGTCGCAGTCATGTACTCTGCCGTTGACCAAAATCTGGCGGGCGGTAAGATAGGCAGATTCCTGTCGAAAGCTTGCTTTCGCTTCTCGGGGTGTGGCTCAGCCTGGTAGAGCGCTTGGTTCGGGACCAAGAAGTCGCAGGTTCAAATCCTGTCACCCCGACTTTGTTCTAAGTTCCGCTGAAACAACAAGTTACGTTACCTTCCGACGGTCGGAAGTGCAGCCTGAAACTCGAAGGGTAATCCGGTAATTACCGGATTACTTTAGGGAGGTTGCACAAAATGGCCCGTCGTAAGCATGGTTCGGTCCCTGGCATCCGCCGTCACAAACCTTCCGGTCAAGCGGTTGTCACGCTATCCGGGCAGGACTTCTATTGCGGCGCCTGGGGGACTAAGGTTGCCTTGGCAGAGTACGACCGGCTGGTAGCCGAGTGGCTCGCCCGCGGCCGCCGCGCGACGACTGCCGACGTTGACCGCGAGGGTGACTTGACCCTCGTGGAACTGGCAGCCCGCTACAAGACATTCGCCAAGGGTTATTACCGCAAGAACGGGAAAGTGACCAGCGAAGTTGATGCGTTCTTGAGCGTCGCCAAGGTGCTGACCGGCATGTACGGCCGCGAGTCGGCCAACGACTTTGGACCGCTGAAATTGCAAGCGGTTCAGCAAGCCATGATTCGGCTCGGCTGGACGCGGCGGAACATCAACAAGCAGCAACAGCGCATCGTCCGTATGTTCGGCTGGGCTGTCTCGCAAGAGCTGGTCAAGCCCGACGTAGCCCATGCCCTGCGGGAGGTGAAGGGGCTGCACAAAGGCCGCACCGACGCCAAGGAATCGCCGCCAGTCCTGCCGGTCGATCTATCCGTCGTCAACGCCACTCTGGATCACCTGCCTCCCATCGTCGCCGATATGGTCCGGCTCCAACGGCTGACCGGCTGTCGCCCCGAGGAAGTCTGTCTCGTCCGCCCCTGCGACCTGGACCGTAGCGGCTCCGCATGGGCTTACCGTCCGCATTCGCATAAGACTTCGCACCACGGCCGCGAGCGAGTCATCTTCGTCGGCCCCAAGGGGCAAGACGTGCTGCTTCCCTACCTCTTGCGCGATGCGGAAAGCTATTGCTTCGACCCGGCGGAAGGGGAGCGAAAGCGGCGCGACGTGGCCCACGCCTTGCGCACGACGCCCCCCGGCCACGGTAATCGCCCCGGCACGAACCGCAAACGCAAGCCTGCCCGCCAAGCAGGGCAGCGGTACACCACCAATTCGTACCGGCGGGCAATTCACCGCGCTTGCGAGTTGGCATTCCAGATGCCGGACAATCTGCGAAAGCGCCCGACCGGTGAGACTGCCGAGCAAAAGAATGAACGCTTGAAGCTCGCTCGCCAGTGGCGTGTCAAGCACACCTGGCACCCGAACCGGCTGCGCCACTCGGCCGCGACGGAGATTCGCAAGCGGTTCGGCCTGGAAGCGGCGCAGGTGACGCTGGGCCACTCCGCGGCCGACGTGACCCAGATTTATGCCGAGCGGGATTTAGAGAAGGCTGCCGCCGTCATGGCGCAGATCGGTTGAGTTTCGATATAATTTGGCTTGCCGGGTTCGCGGGGTAGCTCCCCGCACAGGCTGGCCGGCGCGGCGTGGCACCACCCGTTGCGCCGGCCGGCTGGCTCGGCTTGAAAGGTGGTGCAAGCATGCCTGAGCAGATTCCCTCTGCCTCTTTTATTCGGGATGCCTGCGGGCTTGCCTCGGATATTGCATGGTGGGCGAGCGACGACGCCGCGTTCAACGAAGACTGGTTGCGTATTGCCGCGCTGCAGGAAAAGAGCACACGATGGCAAATTCTCCGTATGAGCTATTACGGAGTTTGCCCCGACGTGACCGCGTACAAGAACACCCCCGATGCGATTATCGCCCAATGCCGTTTTCCGGGCGAACGATGGAAAGGTTGGAATGCGACCGTCATGCAGGCTTATGAAGCCCTTGTCGTTAGCGTTTGGCATGACGTACTTCAGCCTTTAGCGAAGACCCCGAACGATCTGAAAGTGATAGTTGGGCGCGCATCGCTTTCCCCGATTGCCAGAAATGCATCCGCATTGCTGGTTGCGGTTCAGGACCACGATTACGGCGACGCACGCACGCCCGATGAATGGGCGAAAGTCTTTGACCAAAGCTGGAGAACCATCCGCCGACGAATCAATACGGGGGAGATTCGGGCAATCGAGATACATTCAAAAAGCTGGCGGATTCATCGGGGTGACGTGCCGACTGCGCCCTAAACGATCGAAATCTGGACAAATCTGGACACTGCTCGCTTTGCATCTTCACGCCCGGCGCGCCATCCGTACCATCCATGAGTAGTCGCACTATCGACCTCTCACGGAGACACATGGCATGGCAGACGGCATACTCGGCGAGTCTCGGCTGACACTCTCACAGGCGGCGCGGTACATCGGCGTACACGCCGCCACGGCCCACCGCTGGCGGCTGCGCGGCACCCGCGGCTGCCGCCTCGAAACCATCCTGGTCGGTGGCATCCGCTACACCAGCCGGGAGGCGCTCGAGCGGTTCGTCGCGGCCACCACCGCCGCGGCCGACGGCACCGCCGTACCAGCCCGCACTAGTGCCCAGCGCGAGCGGGCTATCGCAGCCGCCGAGCGCGAGCTGGCTGACGCCGGTATTTGACCCCGCCCCAAAAAACGCCAAACGCCACCCGCCCGTCAAAGGTGGTGGCGCTGGCTGGAGATCACTATGTCACCATCATACACCACGCCCACCCGGCCTGGCTGCTATGAGCAAAAGCAGAAAACGCAATCGCAGTCTCAATCGTCGAATGGCTCGCAACAGCAAGGCGATTCGGCGGCAGCGAAGCCAATCACCTATCACCGCATTACGGCCGCCGAACTGGACGCGGCGACATACGCGCTGGAGTATCTGATCGACGGACTGCTAGTGAAGGGGCAGCCGCAGATCGTGGCGGGCGGAAAAAAATGCCTCAAAACCAACCTGCTGTGCGATGCCAGCGTATCGCTAGCCACCGGGACCAGCTTCTTGGGCAAATTCCGCGTTTCGCGAACGGTGCGCACGGCGTTTATGTCCGGGGAATCCGGGCTGCACACGTTGCAGGAGACTTGCCGACGAATCTGCCGGGCCCGAGGTATGTCACTCTCCGAAGTGGACGGCCTGATTTTCTCCCCCGACCTGCCCAAGATCGACGACGTGCGCCACCAGGCGGCGCTCGAGGAGTTCGTCCAGGCGGACCAGATCGAAGTGCTGTTCCTCGACCCGGCCTATCTCTGTATGCCGGGCGGGGACGCCGGCAACCTGTTCGTCCAAGGCGAAATGCTGCGGAGCCTGTCCGCTATCTGCGAGGCCAACGGCGTGACGCTGCTGCTGTGCCACCACACGCGCAAGGGCGGCATTGACGCTCCGTTTGAACCGCCCGAGCTAGAGCATATCGCCTGGGCAGGATTCCAGGAGTTTGCGCGCGGCTGGTGGCTGCTCGGCCGGCGAGAGAAGTACGAGCCGGGCACCGGGCGGCACCGGCTGTGGCTGTCGGTAGGTGGCTCGGCTGGGCACTCGTCGCTTTGGGGACTCGATATAGACGAGGGCGTGTACGAGCCGGGTCGGGATCGGGTTTGGGGCGTCGAGGTACTGACTGCCCCAGAGGCCCGCGACTCGGCCCAGCAGCAAGTTGCCAATGGCAAGCGAGCGAAGACGCAGAGCCAGCTCAATCAGGACGTGGCGGCGCTCTTGGACGCTGCCGGCCGCCACCCCGAAGGCGAGACGAAGAACGCCTTGCGCGACGCCGCCGGGTTGTCTGGCACCCGAGCCAACCTGGCCATCGCCAGCGCTTTGAAGTCGGGCAAGCTGGTGGCCTGCGAGGTCGTCAAGCCCGGGCGAAAGACACCCCATGACGCCTTTAAGCTGCCGCCTAAACCAGACCTGTCGGACCTGTCGGACTGACCTGTCGGACAGCGAGTCCGGCAGGTGGGGTGACCACCTGTCGGACAGGCCCCTTTAGGGGCCGTCCGTCAGACAGGTGGTCCCTGCCATACCAGCCCAGTGATACGCAAACCCTGATTTAGTCCGACAGGTCCACCTGCCGCCAAGCCAATGACCAACCGACCACCCAAACCGACGTTCGTACTGACGCTCGAGGCCCTCGACCGCTGGTATGGCGTCGCGCGCAACGGTTATTGAAGCGCCTAGCCGGCGGGGCAGGAGGGGAAGGCGCGAGGGAAGTTCATTGAACGGCTACCAGAACCCGACGCCCCGCCAGCCCCTGGCAAGCCCGCTACCGCGTCCGAATCGCTGGCGGCACATAAAGTACCACCAACCAACCAAACGCCGTAGAACGCTTCCTAGACGCCCTAGCGTTGATATGTCGCATAGTATTGCAACAGCACGCAGAGTCTATCAAGGCAGCGCAACAACTAGCATGGTCAAGCAGCACGCCCTGAAGCGACTTGAAGTACACTACACAACCGGGGGGGGTGGAAGAATTTTGGAGGGTCAAAACACACCGACCAACCGCCAATGCAGCGCGGCAATGCGAGGGTTTTGAGAGTAGGGGTTATTTGCAAAGGAAAATCTGACATGAGACCGTTCCAATTCGACTTGTCCACCCTGCCCGACGACGACCTGGGGGCGCTCGGCAACTGGCTTTTGCCCCGGTTTACGACCTATCCGGCGTTCGCACCCTGGCTATCCACCCTGCTCGGGGGCGAAGCCCTGCGCCGGCAAGAGGGGCAGCCCCCCGCAGCCGACGTGAACCACTATCTGCCGGCCCATTGGGGCGATTTAGACCTGGCGGACGCGCTTGAAGGGAGCACGGCGTTATCGTTCGCCCAAGGTGTCAGCCCCGCGACCGGCAAGCTGCTCGACACAATCGTGATTCACGTTGCGGGCCTGGCAGCCCGGCGACTGCGGGAGCGCCATGCCGTCAGCAGAAGTATCCGGGAGAACTAACCGTGCAGCCTGGCCAACCCTGCCCGCGCTGCCCGCGAGGGCATATCAAAGTGCTCAATAGCTTCCCCCTGGGCAGCAGCCGGGTGCAATATCACGGCTGCCTCAAGTGCGGCTATCGACCACCGCAGAACAAAACCGTGCATCGTAGCAATAGAGTTGCGCGCATTAACGCGCATAACGGGTACTATTCGTAACAGGAGTGCCAAAATGACCACGATTGATACCGTTCCGACCGTTGCCGCGCCCGTTGCCGCGCCCGTTCCCAAGCTCGTCACCGTAGCCGCCGTGGCCGAGGCTGCGGGCGTCTCTGTCATCACCGTTCACCGCTGGATTGACCAGGGCATCCTACCCCAACCCATTCGGTTCGGCCGTCGCACCTTGCGATTCCGGGCCGACGAAATCGACCACTGCTTCAACCCATAACCGACCGGAGATACGTCCAATGCCCCGACCAATGTCTGACAACGCAACCCCCGGTTACGACCAGTTCGTCAGCCTCCGAGCCAAGTACGGCCGCCAAACGGACGCCCGCTCGTCGGGCGAACTGCGGGAGGAAATCGCCACCCGTTTCGACCGGTGGGAAACGCTCGTCTCGGCTGGCAGCGACCGCGACCTGACCGCCGAAGAAGTGACCGAGTGCAAGCAGTTGGACCGCGCGATTCGCGGTTTGCAGCTTGAGCTTTCCACCGCCGAAGCGCGGGACGGAAAAGCGGCCGGCGACGTGTTGGCGGACATTGCCCATGCCGTCGGAGCCAACCACGGCGAGTCGCCCCGCGGCCCGCAAGTCTGGCGCGACCAGCACGGCAAGCCGGTCTATGCGCTTGGCAAGAACGACCGGTGGCGAGACCTGCCCGCGACCACGAAGGGCTACGACCCCGAGGCCACGCTCGGCGAGTTCCTCCAATGCGCCATTACCGGCGGCTGGCGGAACGCTTCGCCCGGCGTCCGCGCGGCCATGCAAGAGGGGGCGAACAGCGGGGGTGGCTTTTTGGTGCCCGAAGAAATGCTCCGCCGGGTTATCGACTTGGCCCGCGCCAAAAGCGTCGTCATGCAAGCCGGCGCGATCACGATTCCTATGTCGAGCGATTCACTGACGGTCGCACGGCTCGCCACCGACCCGGTGTTCGAAGCCAAGAGCGAGAACGCCGCCTTCACCGGCAGCGACCTGGCTTTCGACGCGCTCCACTTCTCGGCACACACGGTTGGCACGGTGATTACGACCAGCCGGGAGTTGGCGGAGGACGCGCCCAACTTTCAGCAAATGGTGGAGACCACGCTCGCCGGTGCGTTCGGCGCCGCGTTCGACCGCATCGCTGTCAGCGGCGTGGCATCGAGCCACCTGGACGGCTTGCTCGACTGGACCAGCGGCGCGGGGCTAATCGGCGAGACGGGTAGCGTCGGTGCGATTGCGTGGGAAGACCTGGCAACTGCCGTCGTTGGGGTGCAAGCCGCGAACCACGCGCCGAACGCTTACATCGCCCATCCCACCATCGCGGGCGCCTTGGCGGCACTCACCAGCGGCGACGGACTCAACAGCGCGAAGTCGTGGCTCGGCCCGCCGCCCAACGTCGCGCCGCTCACTCCGCTGGTCACCACCAACATTGCAACCGACAGCCTCATCGTCGGGCAGTTCGACCAGTTCGTGTGGGCGATTCGCCAAGGGGCGCTAATCGAGGTTTCACGCAACGCGGGGGACGCCTTCGCCAAGCATCAAGTGCTCATCAAGCTCACCTGGCGGGGCGACACCGGCGCTTTGCGGCGGGACGCCTTCCACCGGCTCGTTGGCATCACAACCTAAGCAGCACAAAGCGAACTGCTGGCCCGTAGCTGGCTTCCTGGGCCCCGCGGCGGTGCAAACCGTCGCGGGGTTTTTTCATTCACCCAACCAGCAATCGAGCAGTCCATGCAAGGCACCATCCACAGAATCAAGTTCGACCGCGGCTTCGGGTTCGTCCGACCCGAGGGCGACGACGGGAGCGGCGATCACTTCTTCCACTGCCGCGACCTGTGCGGGCTGGCGTTCGACCAACAGCTTGTCGGGCAGCGTGTCGAGTTCGATTCGTCGCATTCAGACAAGGGCTTGCGCGCCGCCAACATTCAACCGGTAGCGGTGTAACCCATGCTCACCCCAACCCAAGCCGGCGAACGACTACGCCAGCAAGCCGAGTTTTCGTGGTGCGAGGTAATCGACCTGGCGACGGCGATCGGGTTGCCCGCGCCGCAGCGGCGCTCGCTGCGTCCGACCCGGCGACCGACGGGCGACGTGTACACGCAAGCGGAGGTTCGCGCCGCGTTGGCCAAAGCCGCCGCCGCACAACTCTCTCCACTCGCCAAGTAACTTCCATGCTCACGCTCAACAGCGACAAGTTGACGACCGACACGCGCCGCGAGCTACAGTTGGCCGAGCAGCGCGTCGCGCGGGCGACCGCCTGGCTGCAAAAGTGCGAAGGGGAGCGCGACCAGCTCGTTCTCGCCCTGGCAGACCACGAAGGCGCTCACGACCGGCGTTTCGTCCCCGTCCGCTGAAGGGCGGACTCACCAGACGCTCGCTGTTGCGTTCGCGGCGCGTGGTCGGTGTGATTGGACGTTGGAAATTCGGACGCCAGCAAACGCTTCCTAGGGCGAAGGCAAGCCGGAGTGGGGCGACAAGTACGAGCAAGCAATCGCGGTATTCAATCGCGAATATGTCCAACTGGCCCAATATAAGGCGGTGGCCAAGAACGTTGAATTTACGAATCGGTTCGTAAATTTATCGTGGACGCACCACCTAGTCGTTGCCTACCTCCCTGCCGACAAGCAGGTCGCTGCGGCTATCAAATTCCCTAACCGGTTGGGGAATTTATCATGGACGCACCACCTAGTCGTTGCCTACCTACCTGCCGACAAGCAGGTCGCCGTCGGTGCTCGTGTGCGAGCGATATACGACGACCAGGCGAAGGAACGGCAGAAGCGAAAGCCGGCAGATTCTGTTGTGGAAAATTTGCCACAACAAAACGGAACCAAAGCACGCAATTGACGGCGACACTGGGTCCGGCTACCGTAACAAATATGGCAATGACTCCCGAACAGAAGCGGAGAAGGCGGGCAATCGCTTCGGGGCGATGGAGCGATTGGAAGCCTGCTGTAACCGACTGCGGAATTAAGCTTGAGGCAGGTGGCCCCGTGGCGTTCTTCTGCGCGTTTTGCGGCGGCCTGTTCAATAAGCGCCGCACGACGGCTCGATTCTGCCGCGTCCAGTGCCGCGTGTATGCCAGCCGGGCCAAGCGGAAGAAACGGACTTGACCCGCG
>JBBDYF010000148.1:0-24610 GCA_040901775.1 Pirellulaceae bacterium
CCCGCGCCGCAAGTTTTTCTTTTTCCGCCAGCCGCCGCGACTAGTCTGGTCAGCCGCTTAGCCCCGGCGTCCACGCCGCGGCGACCAGCCGCTTCTCTGAAACGTCAGCGACACCACATTCCGCGGTCTGGCCCACACTAAACCCGGATGATCCGATTTTTTCCAGGCATGCTGCGTTTTTGGCACGCCATCGGCGCGGATTTTCGTGGGCGGACGAAAGCACCCCGGACAGGACTCGAACCTGTGACCCTGGGATTAGAAATCCCATGCTCTATCCAACTGAGCTACCGGGGCATCGCCCGAAGACATTCTAGCAGCGAGCCCTGACGGGAGGGCGCGGCGAACCGGCGGGAGGGCGAGGCTCCTGCCGAGCCGTGCAACTTCCACCGCTTCCACCGCTTTGTTCCCTTCGTTAACTTCTGTACAAAATCCACTGACTGAACTCGCTGAAGTTATTTTTTGCCACAAGCTCGACGCCCCCCCCGGTACGCACCGCCGCGCGCTAGAATCCATTACACGCGGCAGTTGACCTTCGTCTTGGCAGACGTACCGCCAAAATCAAAGTGATAGTTTCAAACCACTGCCTCCAGCCCTAACCACTGCTCATGGATGCTGCCGCTCGCGACTTCCTCGTCCGCCTGCTCGAAACGCCCAGCCCTTCCGGCTATGAGAAGCCGATTCAGGACGTGGTTCGCGCTTACGTCCGCGATTTTGCCGACCGAGTAACCACCGATCTGCACGGCAATGTGATCGCCTGCAAGAACCCCGCGGCCAAAATGCGGGTGATGTTCGCCGGCCACTGCGACCAGATCGGCATGTTGGTCTCGCACTATCACGACAACGGCTTTCTCTACGCGCAAACGATCGGCGGGTGGGACGCCCAGCAACTCGTCGGCCAGCGGATGGTCATCTGGACCGCCAAGGGGCCGCTCCCTGCCGTCATCAGCCGCAAGCCGATCCACCTGCTCACCGAGGAAGAGCGGAAACAGGTCGTCAAGCTCGAAGACTTGTGGCTCGACATCGGGGCCAAGACCAAGGATGAAGCCAAAGAACTAGTCCGCATCGGCGATCCTGTGACGCTCAAACTTGGCTTTCAAGAGATGCGCGGCGGCTTGGCTAATTCGCCGGCGATGGACAACAAGTGCGGCCTGTGGGTGGTGATCGAAGCCCTCCGCCGCGCTGCCCAGAAGAACGTGAAGGTGGGTGTCTATGCCGTTTCGACCGTCGCCGAGGAGATCGGCCTGCGCGGCGCCCAGACGAGCGCCTTTGGCATCGACCCGCAGGTCGGGATCGCCGTCGATGTGACCCACGCCACCGACTGCCCGACGATCGACAAGCGGATGCAGGGCGAGGTGAGCCTGGGCGGAGGACCCGTCATCGTCCGCGGGCCGAACATGAACCCGGTCGTCGTCGAGCGGCTCATCTCGCTCGCCCAGAAGGCCGAAATGCCGCACCAGCTTACCGCCAGCGGCAAGGCCCAGCCCAACGACAGCAACGCCATCCAGATCAATCGGGCCGGCGTGGCGACCGGCCTGGTCGCCATTCCGAATCGCTACATGCACAGCGCGGTCGAGATGGTCTCGCTCGACGACATCGACCGGGCCGCCGACCTGTTGGCGGAGTTCGTCGTCAGCCTGCGCGGCGACGAGGATTTTACGCCGTAGTAGGGCGGGAGGTTCCCGTGCTATCTTAAACGCGTGTACGCAGTGCGAATCCGCACCAGAAAGTCAGGAACCAACACGTGGCCATGCTGCGACGAGTGACGGTCAATGGCTTCAAGTCCATCAAAGAGATGGACCTTGAGCTGCGCAGAATGAACGTCTTAATTGGCGCAAACGGAGCCGGCAAAAGCAACCTAATCTCGTTCTTCAAAATGTTGAACGAGATGATGTCCGGACGTCTACAGCAATACATCAGCGCGGCGGGGCGCGCCCAGGCGCTTCTGCATTTCGGTCCTAAAGTGACGCCGCAAATCGAGTCTCGTGTGGAATTTGCCGACGATGGCGTCACGAACATTTATGCGATTCGACTGATCCATGCAGCGGTTGATTCGCTGTTTTTCGCCGAGGAGACGCTGCAACGAGACGACCACTTCGTTTCAAACGCCATCGGACTTGGTTCAGGACATCACGAGACGCGCATCGACGAAGCGACCAACCACGGGCAGGCGTTCAATCAACAAATCGCGACAGCGCTGAAGCACTCATTAAACCAGTGCCGCGTATTCCATTTCAATGATACTTCGCTGACCGCGCGTGTTCGCCAGTATTGCTATATCGGCGACAATCGTTCGTTATTGTCGGACGCCGGGAACCTCGCCGCATTTCTGCTGCGCATCCGCGATGAGAATGGGAAAGCAGCCTACAATCGAATCGTTACGACCATTCGGCAGATCGCCCCGTTCTTCGATGATTTTGATCTGCAGCGCAACTCGCCGTCTAGTCCAAACAAGAACGACTTGACCTTGAATTGGCGAGACAAGGGATCGGATCAGATTTTCGGTCCCCATCAACTTTCGGATGGAACTCTCCGCGCCATGTGCCTTGTGACTTTGCTGCTCCAGCCCGAGGACGACCTGCCGGACCTGATCGTTGTGGATGAACCGGAGCTTGGGCTGCATCCCTATGCACTCAACGTGATCGCGTCCTTATTCAAGAAAGCGTCCCACCACACCCAAGTCCTCGTGAGCACACAGTCCACGTCATTTCTCGACAACTTCGATTCGGACGACGTGATCGTTGTTGACCGTGTGGGGCGCGAATCGCAGTTCACACGGCCCGATTCGGAAAAGCTGGAGGCTTGGCTGGAGGAATACAGCCTGGGGGAAGTTTGGGAAAAAAATGTGATCGGCGGAGGTCCGCATTAATGCCGCGCCTCTATCTGTTCGCCGAAGGGCCGACCGAGCTAACATTCGCGGACACGGTGCTCAAACCGCACCTCGCGAACCGCGGCGTGTTTCTGGAAGGCCCTGTTCTGATCGCGCATGCCCGAAAGAAAGGCAGGGTTCACCGGGGAGGCGGTCGCAAGTACGTGCCGATGAAAAACGACATCCTTCGATTTCTTCGCCAGGAGAAAGGCGCGGACGTGTTCTTCACCACGATGATTGACTTGTACGCCATCCATGCTGAGTTTCCAGGGCTCGCGGCGGCTGAAAAGCTGAGGAACATGCCGCACAAACGCGTCGAATTCCTGGAACGTGCATTTGCGGATGATATCGGTGATGATCGCTTCATACCCTTTATTCAATTACACGAGTACGAGGCGTACCTGTTTTGCGATCCGGCGCGCTTGGCGACTTCTACGACCATCACGACAGGCAGATCGCAGCGCTCCAATGCATCGCTCAAGAGTTCGACACCCCGGAACTGATTAACGACGGACAACACTCGGCCCCCAGCAAACGAATTATCGCCGAACTCCCCGATTACGAGGATGGTAAGTCTGCCATTGGTCCGCAGGTGGCCGAATTGATCGGCTTGAATATCATTCGGAGCAAATGCCCACATTTTGCCGCTTGGCTGTCGCGACTCGAACAATTAGGCGCATCAATGCCTTAAGCCGCAAGTCACTTAACCGCCTACGGCCGATGCCGCGGCACTTCGGCCTTAAAATCTCCCAGGCTAGACCAGTGCAAGCGCTTGCCCAGATCGACCTCGGCGACGACCACGTCTCCCCATTGCTTGGCCGCGGCAAGTTGCCGGCCGTCGTGGCCAAAAATGGCTGAGGTCATCCAGTTGGCGCTGGCGTCGGTGTAGGTGCTGCTCACCACATAAACGTGGTTCTCGCAGGCCCGCGCGCCGGCCAGCAGCGGGTCGCAGCCCCAGACGGGAAAGGCGATCACCTCCGCGCCCCGGTTCGATAGTTCGCGGGCAACCTCCGGAAAGAAGCCGTCGTAGCAAACCATCATGCCCAAGCGGCCGAAGCGCGTCTCGAACACCGGGTATTCGTCGCCCGGCTGCACGCCCGCTTCGATCTCGCTGCGCGGCAAGCAAACCTTGCGATACTTGCCGGCGATCTGTCCATCGGGGCCCAGCAGCACGGCCACGTTGTAGATTAAATGCCGGTCCCGCTCGATCAGCCCGGCGACGATGTAGAGATCGTGCTGCTTAGCAAGCTGGCCAAAATATTCGGTCGAGGGACCAGGAATCGGTTCGGCACAGTCGGAGTATTTCAGCCCGGTGCCATAGTAGGTCAGGGTCTCGGGCAGGACGACCAGGTCGGCCTTTTGCTCCGCCGCCTTTTCGATGAGCGGAGCGAACAGCCGGCACTTGTCGGCCGGCGTTTTTCCTTCTCGCGGCTGATAGTGAACCGTGGCGAGCCGCACCAGTCGCGGCAGCGGCGCATCCACCTCGCGCAAGGTCGGCACGCTCCACAAGATGCGGCCGCCTGGTGCCCAGCGATAGTGCAATTCAACGACGGCCCGTCTGGCACTGGCTGGCGCTCGATACGTATCGGATACTTCGGTCCAACCCTCCTTATCGGTTTGTTTGTCGGTTGGATACTCCGGCTCGGCGCGCGGCTTCTTTCCCGTGGCGTAGGGGGCGGTCGATGCTGCGTCGTGGGTGACGGGTTGGCCCTGATCGTCTTGCCAGATCACCCGAGCCACCGCCGCGCGGCGGGGAGATGCGATCTGCTCGGTCTTGCGCCAGACGCTGAACTGGTAGTGCCGGCCACCTTCCACGTCGAACGAGCGGGTCCACCACCCGGTCAGCCCCTCGCGCTCGTCGGCTTCGATGACGAAGCACTCGCCGTCGTTGCGGCCGCCGTGATGCTGAAAGCGGAACTGCGGGGCCAGCTCGTCACGCGACGAGGCCGTGGACCAGCCGCGCGGATGAGGGTGGGCCGCCGCCACTCCGACTAGGATGCAGCAGAACGCCAACGCAATCGTCCAACGCTCGATCGCTTTCATGGGAACCTCCCGCGGCAAGGCTGCTAGTTAAAAGTCTCAATCTATACCAACTCCGGCATCGGAGCGAACTGATCGACCAGGTATTGCGGCCGGCCCGCCAAGTCGCGGACGGTCGTCTGGTTGGCGTCGATACCCAACTGCCGGTAGAGCGTGGCCAGCACTTCGCCAAAATGGACGGGCCGCTCGGTGATTTCGCCCCCGAGGCGATCGGTCGCCCCAATAACCTGCCCCATTTTCATGCCGCCACCGGCGAGCAAGCCGCAGCCAACTTGCGGCCAGTGGTCGCGGCCCGCGTCTTTGTTGATGATCGGCGTGCGGCCGAACTCGCCCCAGGCCACGACCGAGACGTCCTGGTCGAGCCCCCGCTCGTGCAAGTCTTCGACCAGGGCGCTCATCCCTTGATCGAATTGCGGGGCGTGCGTGTTCTTGAACTCCGAAAAATTGTTGCTGTGAAAGTCCCAACGGCCGAAGTTGAGCGTCACGCAGCGGGCCCCCGCCTCGACCAGGCGGCGGGCAATCAAAAAGTGCTCCAAATTTCGCGGAGCGCCGTCGCCATAATTGCGCGGGTCTCCCTTGCCGTAGCGCTCGCGCACCTTGGGGTCTTCGCGGGAAACATCCAACGCCTCGGCCAGGCGGCTCGACGTGAGCACGCCCAAGGCTTGCTGCGTAAACGCGTCTTGCCCTTCGATCTTGCCGTCTAAATCGCGGCGCATCCGATCGACGCTCGATAGCAATTGCCGCCGGTCGGAAAGGCGTTCGGCTGGGATGCCGTTCAGCTTCAGATCCGCCTGCCCTTCGCCATTGGGGCGAAACGCGCTGTGGGCCGAACCGAGAAACCCCGGATGGCCGGGCGAGCCGTACGGCGGATGGCCCGCCCGCGGCGAGAGACCGACGAACGGCGGAATCGCCGCGTTCTTTGCCCCTTGCAGCTTCGCCAGGGTCGATCCGACCGACGGCCAGCCCCCCGGCGGTTGCTGAGTGAACGAGCGGCCGGTATAGCAAATGAACGAATCGTGGCTCCCGTTGGGCGAGCCATAGACGCTGCGGATCGGGACCAGTTTATCCATGATCCGGGCCAATCGCGGCAGGTGCTCGCAGATTTGGATGCCGGGGACCGCCGTGCCGATCGGCGAGAACTCGCCGCGCACCTCTGCGGGGGCCTCCATCTTCAAATCGAACATGTCCTGATGCGGCGGCGCGCCGCACAGGTAGATCATGATGATCGCTTTGCGCGAGGCCCCTTGGCCGGCTGCCGCTTCGGCCCGCAGCAAATCGGGCAAGGCCAACCCGCCCAGGCCGAGCGCGCCAATGGTCAGCAACTCGCGGCGGGTCCAGCCGTCGCACAGGCTACGGGATCGTCCAACAATGGAAAGCATGATGCGGGCGGGAAGGTTCGAGGTGGGAAGCGAACGTAGCGGAGCAGCCGTCGATTGTATTAACGGCCGTTGATGTTTGGCAATCCGTATCGCCGGAATCTGGTTTCCCTTGGCCGGCGGGTTTTCGGGCTTCGCGCCAGGGTTTCGCTAATCGTTCATCGAGTTTTTTTCGTTGATCGGTTTGCGTGAGTTTCAGTAAACCACTGGCTGCACAAGAGTTGCGTTTTGCTGATCGCCGCGGTGCCAGGGTTTGCTGATCGCCCCGATCAGCGAAACCCTACTGCAATTAGCGAAACGCCGAAGGCTGTGGCGTCAGCGCCAATCACACCGGCCGACGCGACAGCGTGCCGTTTGGGCGACCTGCGGATTTGCTGCACGACAGACAAACCGCGTCCCCTCCTACCCTGCGGCGGCGCCCATGCCGCGCCATTTTCCCAGGGCAACATGCGCGCGTCAAGAAACTTGCGCGCCTGTTTTTTTCGGCAGCCGAGTTGCGACGCGGGTCCGCGTTGTAACCCACGGCCGCTGGCCAACTAGCGCCGAGCGCGCCCGCCCTAACTTGCGACAAAAAAGTTACCCGCCGTGACTAGTCTGGTCACATCCAAAGCCGCGACCATCGGTCGCGAACCAGCCACATGCATAGCCGCGACCATTGGTCGCGCATTGTTCTTCGTTGCCTTCTGTTCCAACTGTTGCTGCTTGCGGCCGGCGAAGACGGCGCGTTGGTATTCCGAGTTGCTTCACTTGTATGCGACTACCCACCCGCTTGTCACTGCCCCAAGTGCGCGGCGACAATCAGCCAGGCAATTCCCCCCCTCGTTTCGGTTCCCGCTCATGACAGTCAAACCGATTCCCGACGGCTATCACACGGCAACGCCCTACTTGGTCATCGGCGGCGCGGCCCAGGCCATCGAATTTTACAAGCAGGCGTTTGGGGCTAAAGAGCTGTTCCGCATGGCCGGTCCGGGCGGGAAGGTCGGCCATGCCGAAATCAAGATCGGCGACTCGCCCATCATGCTGGCCGACGAGCATCCCGAGCTGGGATTCAAGGGGCCGAAGTCGTTGGGGGGAACGCCCGTGGGCATCATGCTGTATGTTCCAGACGTGGACGCGGTGGTTGCTAAAGCGGTGGCGGCGGGGGCGACCGTGATGCGGCCCGTTCAGAACCAGTTCTACGGCGACCGCTCCGGCACGCTGACCGATCCGTTCGGCCACAACTGGACCATCGCCACCCACGTCGAAGACGTTTCGCACGAGGAAATGGGGCGCCGGGCCGAAGCGGCAATGGCGTCGAAGTAATTCGCGGCTGCGTATCCTACTCTTCCTCTTCCTCTTCCTCTTCCTCGCACGCTGCCGCTTCGGAGTAGGAGTAGGAGGATGAGTAGGAGGATGATTACGAGTAGAAACAAGGCTCTCAATCCTTCTCGCCCAACTTTGCCTTCGCCTGTTCGACCAGATCCGCGGCCCAGGCTTTCTCGCCGTACAAGGTGACGATCCCGCGCCAAATCTTCTCGGCCGCCGAAGGGTCTTGCCCCGCCAGTCGGCTGGCGCGATCGAGCTGCAAGCCGAGTGCCTGCCGCTGCTCGGCGGCCAGTTTCTCGATCGCCTCGGCCAGTTGCTCGATCTGCTGCCGGGCCAGTGCCAGGCACTGCTCGCGAGCCTTTTTTTGCGGGTCAGAGAGCTTTGGATCGGCCTCGCCGCCGTACACGTCGGCAATGGCCTGAAAGCGGGCCAAGGCCCCTTCCGGATCTCTGGTCGCCAACTGCACCGCCTCGAGATAGGCCCGCTCGACCGGCGAGAGCGCTTCGGCCTGGCCGGGCCGGCGGGCGCGCATTTCAAACCGCCGTTGCAGCCGATACAGTTCAAGTTCTTGCTGGTATTCCTGCAATTCCTGGGCCCGCGGATCGGCCGGAAAGGCGGCCAGAAAGTGCGTTAGCTCGGCCTCGACGCCGGCCAATTGCTCGGGGCCGCCGTTTTCCATCGCTCGCTGCACGCGGGCGAACAGGTCGTCGGCCGACGCGGGGCGCGTCGCGTAATAAATGAAGCCGCCGATCGCTGCCACCGCCGTCGCCAGCAGCAGGCCCAGCGTCAACCAGTGACGCACGCCCCCCTCGTCGCCGTCGAGCGCGGAGCCGGCACGCCGTAATTCCGCCTCGCTAACGCGCGTGAACTCCGTTTTCCGCCCGGCGGGAAGCGGGGCAAGGGCCGCCAACTCGGCTTCCGAAACGGTATTCGCGCTGTGGACCGAGCCGGCTTTCCCTTTGGCAGCGACGCCGGTGGCGTGCGTTGCAACGTCCGCACGGGACGAGCCGGAAATTCCGGTGACCTTCGTCGGCAAGACGCCCGAAATCCGGTACTCGTTGTCCAGCTTTTCGTCGTCCGTCTTGTCGGGCAAAGGGGTCGTCTCTTTGCCCGCGGGGCGGGCGACCGTCTGGCCGATCGGCTGAGTCTGGTCCGATCCTTCCTCGGGCGCGAGCCGCAGTTCTTCTTCGGGATCGATTTCGCCCGGCTGCATAACCCGCGTTTCGAGCGACAGGGCGTGTTCCATCGCCCGCAGCCGATTGGCCAGGGCGTGCGCCGTGGGGATTCGTTTTTGAGGGTCTTTTTCCAAGAGTTGCAAGACAATGCTCTCCAACTCGTCGGGCGTGTCGGGGGCCAGGCGGCGCACGGGAATGGGGGCGTCGTGCTTCAGGGCGCTAATCACCTGCACGATCGACTTGCCGACAAACGGCGGCCGTCCCACGAGCAAGGCGTACAGCACGCTTCCCAGCGAATACAGATCGCAGCGGGCGTTGACCGTCCTGCCGTCGGCCTGCTCGGGGGCCATGTAGTCGGCCGTCCCCAAGATGCCCCCAGCGGCGGTGACGCTGCTGCCCCCATACAGCTTGGCAATCCCAAAGTCGGTCAGCTTGAGGTGCTCCTGGTCGTCGAGCAGCAGGTTGGCCGGCTTGAGATCGCGGTGGATGATTCCCCGGTCGTGGGCATGTTTCAGCGCCAGGGCGACGGCAATGCCGATCCGCGTCACCTCGCGCCAAGTAAAGCGGCGGCCGGCCACCAGCTCGTCGTGCAAGCTCCGCCCGCCGACCAGTTCCATCGCGTAGAACAGGTGCCCATCGTCCTCGCCAAAGCCGAACAACTGCACGATGTTCGGATGCAGCAGGCGTTTGAGCGTTTCGACTTCGAGCTTGAACCGCTCGCGGAAGCCGGGATCGTCGGACAAGTGCCCCGACAGCACCTTCACGGCAGCCCGCTCGTCCGTTTCCTGATTCAAGCCGACGTACACCGTTCCCATGCCGCCGCGGCCAAGGATTTTTTCGAGCTTGTACGGACCGAGCTTTTCGAGCGGCATGAGCGGGGCGAGCCTGCGGGAACGGCAATCGGCTGGAAACCTGCTGGATGGCGGCCAAGAATGGCCAGGCGCATTGTAAACGAGAGGGGCCGGAGTGCGAGCCAGAGCAGCAAGATACACTCCAGAGTCCTCCACGCGCCGATTGACGTGGCTCACGGCGCCCCCGAGCAGCCGGCACTCCAGCGCGACCCAGTCGGACCCTATTCCTTCCTCAACACAAAAAGTTCCTCACCTCGTGCCAGCGGGCCCGCAACTGGGCGGGCGAGGCGGTGCCGGTCGTGCCGATCTGCCGCACGGTGATCGAAGCGACCAGGTTCCCCATCGAAGCGGCCTCGAGCTCGCTGCAGCCGGCCAAGAGGGCCGTGACGATGCCGCTGGTGGCGGCGTCCCCCGCGCCGACAATGTCGGTTGGACCAGTCGCGGGATAGCCCGCAACGATTCGAGGCTCTTGGCCGGGCAAGGCGACAAGGATCCCTTGCTCGCCAACCGTGCAGAAAGCGGGGCGGTTGGTTTGGCGGGCCAGGTCGGCCAGGGTTTGGGCCAGCACCTCATCGTCGATTGAAGAGCGCGACCACTGGTCGCGGCTATGCAATCGTATGTCATCGTCGATTGAAGAGCGCGACCACTGGTCGCGGCTATGCAATATCTCCGCCCGGTTTCCCTTCAGCGTGCCGGCGGCGAACTTACCGAGAAATCTGCGACTATCGACGTAGATCAACTTTTGCGGCTGCTCCTGGGCCAGGCGGGCGAGCGTCTCGCGAACCTCGGCATTCACCACGCCGCAGTTCTCATCGACCAGTTGATCGAGCACGATCAGCCCGTCGGACGAACGAAAAACCTGTTCGACGCGGCGGCAGACCTCGGCCGTCGCCGCGGCGGAAAGGGGCTGCCGCGTGCGCACGTCGAGCCGATTCAACTCTTGCCACGGCCCGGCCGCGCTCTGCCGTAGCGGCTTGGTGTAGGTCGGGGTCAGGCGGTCGGCCAGCGGCAAGACGTTCGTCGGATCGACCGGCAAGCGGCGCAGCTCTTTGAGCAAATCGTAGCCGTGGCCGTCGTCGCCAATGACGGAAACCGGGACGAGCAGGCCGACGCCCAAGGCAGCCAGATTGCTGAGCACCGTGCCCAACGCCCCCGGCGAATTACGAACCCGACCAATCTGATACGCTTCCAGCCCCGTTTCGATCGACAGCTCGCTGCTGCCGGGAACCAGCTCCAAATAGCGGTCGAGAAACAAATCGCCCACCAGGCCGATCGTCAGCCGCGGCAGCGTGCGCAGGACATCTTCGAGTCTTTCGAGAGTAATCACGGGGCATTCCCCAGCCGGATCGTTGCGCGTGGTTCAGTGGCCCATTATCTAGCCGCTGGCCTCGGGCAAAGCAACGCCCGGAATGACGCGACCTGCATTTCACAACCGGGTTCTCGCGCCAATTGCTTTCCCGCGTGCAATTGACCGGCCGGCGCGGTATCGTTTGCGGGTTGGCAGAGTCGCATGGGATTTGGGGTCGCTTGGGGAAACTCGTTGTTTTGGTGTGCGTGCGGCGTTTTTTTCTCGTACGGAGGGTTTTCACGATGTCACGAATTTTTCTGAGTGCGTCGCTGTTGGCGCTGCTGGCGGCTGGCGTCGCCACCGCGGCCGACGTGCAGGGGTTGGGCGAAACGGGCAAGCCCGATTTGAAGTCGGCAGGGCCGCTCGCCTTCGGTCCCAAGGGAGTGTTGTTCGTCGCCGACCCGCAGGGGGCGGCCGTGTTTGCGATTGGGGTGGGCGAGGCTCCCAAGGCAGCGCTGGCGGGCGACTTCAAACTGGAAGGGGTCGATGGCAAGGTGGCGGCCCTTTTGGGAACCACCGCCGCGGACATCTCGATTAACGACCTGGCGGTCGAACCGGGGACCGGAATCGCCTACCTGAGCGTCTCGCGCGGCAAGGGGAACGACGCCGAACCGGCGATCGTTCGCGTCGATGGGGCCGGCCAGGTGACGGCGCTGCCGCTCGACAAAGTGCAGTATTCCAAGGTCGAAATCGCCAACGCCCCTTCGACCGAAGCCAAGGATCGGAAGGGGGGCAGCCTGCGGCTCGAATCGATCACCGACCTGGCGTTCGTCGATGGCAAGCTCTTCATCGCGGGATTGTCGAACGAAGAGTTCGCCAGCAAGCTCCGCTCGATTCCGTTCCCCTTCACCACCGCCGACACGGGGACCAGCGTCGAAATCTTGCACGCCGCCCACGGCGCGGCGTTCGAAACGCGCTCGCCCGTGCGGACCTTCGTGCCGCTGGTCGTCGGGGGCGAACCGCAGTTGCTTGCCGCCTATACCTGCACGCCGCTGGTGACCTTCCCGATTTCCAGCCTGAAGGCAGGCGAGAAAGTGCGGGGCAAGACCGTGGCTGAACTGGGCAACCGGAATCGCCCGCTCGACATGGTCGTGTACGAGAAAGACGGCAAGCAGTATGTGCTCCTGGCCAATCATGCTCGCGGCATCATGAAGATTCCGACCGACGGGCTCGCCGAGCAGCCCGCCCTGACTGAGGCGGTGCGCGACGGCAATACCGCCGGCCTGAAGTACGAGACGATCAAAGAGTTGCAGGGCGTCGATCAGCTCGACAAGCTGGGAGACAAGAGCGTCCTGCTCTTGGTCAAAGGGGACGACGTGCTCAACCTGAAAGCCGTTGCCCTGCCGTAAGCCTGCCGCCAGTTGACGATGAGTGATAGCCACTGCTGGCCCAGCCAGCAGTGGCCGAGTGAGGCTAAACATGAAGCGGCTCGCTGCGCTGTTCTGGTGTTTCGTTTTCTGGCTCGTCGTTGCGACTACTACGGTCGCAGCCGAGCCGGAAATTCGGCTGATCGAAAAGGACAAGGTTCCGGTCGGGATCGAGGTGGCCGGCCTGCCCGCCGAGCTCGTTGCCGACCTGGCGAAGCTCCCCGCGGATGACAGATTGTGGGCGCTCACGCTCTCGGTCTATGTGGGCGAAACGAGCGCGCCTGGGCAGCCGGCGATTGGCGGGACGTATGCACTGGAAGTCGCAACCCTGCGATTTACTCCCCGATTTTCTCTCAAAGGGGGTCTCGCCTACCGGGCCGAAGTGTGCTTGCCGGCTGCGGATCGAAGGTCGGCCCCCGCCCGCTACGAAAAAGTTTTCGTGCTGCCTGCTCCGCCGCGCGGCAAGCCGGCCGAGGTAACGGCGATTTACCCTTCGGCCGATACCTTGCCCGAAAATCAATTGCGGTTCTACCTGCACTTTTCGGCCCCGATGAGCGGCGGCGATGCCTACTCGCACCTGCAACTTCTCGGCGAAAATGGCGCGGCGGTGGAACTGCCGTTTCTCGAGCTTGGCGAGGAACTGTGGGACGCCCGCAGCCGGCGGTTGACGCTGCTAATCGATCCCGGCCGCATCAAGCGGGGCCTCGTCCCGCGGGAAGAGTTGGGCCCCGTCCTCGAAGCGGGCAAGAAGTACACGCTGGTCGTCGGCCAGACATGGCCCGACGCTTCCGGCCAACGCTTGCCGGTCGAGTACAAGAAAACGTTCTCGGTCGGCCCCCCGATCGAAGCGGCGCTCGATCCGCAAGACTGGAAAATATCGTCACCGGCGGCCGGCTCCACCGACCTGCTGGAAATCGTCTTTCCTCGACCGCTCGATCGGGCCCTCGTGCAGCGGACGATTGCGGTCGTCGGCCCGGATGACAAGCCTGTCGCGGGAAACGTCACTCTCGCCCTAGACGAGCGCGCGTGGCGCTTCCAGCCAGATCGCCCTTGGAACCAAGGGAAGCACCAGTTGGCCATCGACACGACGCTCGAAGACCTGGCTGGCAATCGGATCGGTCGCCCGTTCGAGGTCGATCAGTTTTCTCGGATCGACAAACAGGTTCTTCCGGAAACGGTTCGCCTGCCGTTTATAATTCAGGCGCACTAACCCGTCGCGTAAGCGAGGGGAAATTCGCAGTCCCTCGCTTACGCGTCGGGTTAGTGTAGGCGGGTCCAGTCAAGGTCAGAGCGACTATCGGAGTTTAGAAGATGCGGATTCTCAGTCAGAAGTGGACGGTGTGGCTGGCCAGCGTGGCCGTGGCCCTGCTGGTAGGCTCGACCGGGCACGGCCAGCCCCGTAGTTCGAAGTCGAAAGCGAAGGCTGCCGCGCGGGCCAATGCAGCCGCGGCCGAGGCCGAGCGGGGAGAGTGGTCGCGGTGGCGCGGCCCGCGCGGCGACGGAATCTCGCTCGAAACGGGCCTGCTCGGCGAGTGGCCCGAGGAAGGGCCGCCGCTCGCCTGGCGAACCAAGGGGCTGGGCAGCGGGTACGCGAGTGTGTCGATCGCCGGCGGCACAATCTACACCCTCGGCAAGCAGGGGGACAAAACTTTTTTGTCGGCCCGGAGCGTCGCCGATGGCTCGGAATTGTGGCGGACGGCGGTCGGGGGCGGCGGCAATCCCAACTGCACCCCGACGGTCGATGGCGACCGGGTTTACGGCCTGACGCACGGAGGCGATCTGTTTTGCTGCCGAACCGAGGACGGCGCGCTCGTCTGGTCGAAGAACTACCATCGCGATTTTGGCGCCGAGGAAACTCCCGGCTGGGGCTTCAGCGAATCGCCGTTGGTCGATGGCGACCGGCTGATCTGCACGCCCGGCAGCGACCGGGCAATGCTCGCGGCTCTGGACAAACGGACGGGCGAAACGATCTGGACCACGCAAGCGGCCGGCGATCGACTCGGCAAGCGCGGGCACGAGGGGGCCGGCTATTCGTCGATCGTCATCGGCAAAGCAGGCGGAGTGAAGCAGTACGTCACGCTCGTCGGCAAAGGGGTAATCGGGGTCGAGGCGGCCGGCGGCAAGCTCCTCTGGTCGTACAACGCGGTCGCCAACGGCACCGCCTGCATCCCCACGCCGATCGTCGAAGGGGACTACGTTTTCTGTTCCAGCGGCTACGGCGCCGGCTCGGCCTTGCTCAAACTCCAGCGCTCGGCCGGCGGCTTCGAGGCCGAGGAAGTGTACTTCCTCGCGGGCAAGCAAATGCAGAACCACCACGGCGGGATGATCCACAAGGATGGCTTCCTCTACTGCGGGCACGGGCACAACGAAGGCTTTCCGCTGTGCATCGACGTCAAAACGGGCCGCGATGCCTGGCGGCCCGGCCGCGGACCCGGCAGCGGCAGCGCGGCGGTCGCCTATGCCGACGGCCGCCTCTACTTTCGCTATCAAGACGGCACGATGGCCCTGATCGAGGCGACCCCCAAGCAGTACAACCTGAAAGGAAAGTTCAAAATCGCCAGCAAAAACGGCGAAAGCTGGCCGCACCCGGTCATCGCCGGTGGCAAGCTCTACCTCCGCGATCAGGACGAGCTGTTGTGTTACGACGTGAAGGAGAAGCCGTAGGATCCCAACACGTCTCTTCGTCCGCGACCAAATATCCTAGTGCTTTGTCAGTCCTACTATCCATCGTTTCAATGTTGACTCTGCCCAAAGCACGCAGGGCAGGCAGCGGGACCAAAGCCCGCCTGCTTACTTTTTCGCTTTAACGGTGAGCATCTCGTCGGTCGGGTTCTCGCTGAGAATCAGCCCCCGGAACCGGACTTCTTGCGGCACCTTGTTGCTGTGGAGTTGCAAGCCGATCGGCCCCTCGGCGACCAGTTCCGGTTTGGGATCTTCCCAGTCGGCGACCAGTTGCCCGTTGACCGCCAGGCGAATGCGGTGGCCGGTCGCCAGGATTTCCATCTGGTTCCAGTCCTTGTTGTCGGCCTTGGCCGCTCGGCCGTCGTCTTTGTAGATGCTGTTGCGGCGATACAAGTCGTAAAAGCCCCAGCCCGACGGGAACATCACCAGATGCCCCTGGTACGAGTTCTTCTCGCCATCTTTATCGAACTTTTTGCCCCACAGGGCGATGCCCGAGTGCATGCTCGACTCGGCCAGCTTCCCTTCGAAGATCAGGCGGAAGTCGCCGTAAGATTTTTTCGTCAGCAGGTAGTTGCTCACCTTGGGAGCGTTCTCTTGCTCGTTGCGGGCGACGATCTCGCCCTCCTGCACGCTGAAGTACTTGGGGGTTCCCCCTTCGCCCGTGTTCCCTTCCCACCCGGTGAAATCCTTGCCGTTGAACAGCTTCACCGGCTGCTCGCCAGCCGGAAACTTGACCGAGCTGGACCAATCGGCCCCCGGCTTCTCTTGGGCGATAAGAGGAGACGCGCCAAGCGCGGCAAGCGCGATGGCACAGAAACAGAGTGCGATGCGAAACATGGAGAGGTTCCTCGTTTGAGAACAGGACGAGATCGGAAACGACTTGCCGCCGATTATATCTGGGCGCCAGCGCAATTGCGGCGCATGCGATAGCCCTGGACTTTTCAGGTGCCGGCGGGCCGGCCGACTTCGCGCACCTGCGTCGAAGACCGAGCGACACAAGATTGCACGCCGCCTGCGGCGTATTTCTGGAGTAATTTCCTTTGCATGTTTGTCGCGAGTCGGGTACGCTTTGGCTCATCTATAAAGGCGAAAATAATGAGTTTCCTCGGTCGATTGACGGGCCTGCTGACGCGCAACGGACGCGAGGACGGTCTGCTATTGCAGGGGATCGAGCACGCCAAGGCGAAGCGACCCGAAAAGGCGATCGACATCTATAACGGGCTGTTGAAAACGGACTCGATCGGCAATTCGGTTCGCGCTCGGGCTCTCTTCAACCGTGCCCTGGCCTATTCCTCGCTGAAGGACTACGAACGGGCCGGCGCCGATCTCGATAAAGTGCTGGCGATGCCCGACGTGCCCGAGAACGTGCAAACGGCCGCTCGCTCGCAACTGGCGCGCGTCCGCCGGCGGGCCGAAAAATAGGGCACTTCTCGCACTTGCTGAATCGGCTGCCGCAGCGCTGCGGCGCGCTCGCTTTGACTTCCCCCCAAGCGCCGACTAATTTGCTGTAAGTCGGCGGTGCATTGTTCAGTGCGATGGGGGTGCGCTTGTGAACCTGAAATCGGCGGTCTGCGGCGTCCTAATTCTCTCCCTGGCCCCGCTGGCAGGTAGTCAGCAGCCGGCCGAGCAGGCTGGCTCGGCTGGGGCGCTCGCCCGAGCTGCCCAGGGGGAGGCGACACCCCAGATTCTGGACGAAATGCCCAGCGAGATCGTTCACGAAGGGACCAGGCTGTTCGACTTCAAGTTCTCCGCGGAGCCGGGTACGGTGCTCGCCAGCGGCGAACCCTTGGACCTTACCTTTGGGTACGAGACGAACCGACCCGGCAAGGTGCTGGTCGGCGGCTTGCCGGTCAATTTGAAAGGGGCGTATGTCGGCGGACATCAACCCGCGATGCTGGACGCGGCCAAGGGAACCGCCACGTTGCGGGTGTATTGCGGCGCCGAGCCGGTATCGAAGCCGATCGCCACGCTGACCGAGTTGAAGGAGTCGTACCAGCCGCTCGCCAAGCTGGAAATCCAGATTTACGGCCAGGTGAAGTCTCCCGCCAAGGTTCGCGTTCCGATCAATTTTCTGGTCATTCCCGCGGCGAATTTCACGGTGTACGACAAGTTCTATCTCGACAGTCTGGTGAGCGAGGTGCGGGTGCTGCGGCGGCGGATTCGAGAGTTGGAAGCTAAGCACTCGGAGGGAGCCAATTCCGTCTCCGACCATCCGAAACCGTGAGCGCCAAACCACCTTGACGCCGCAACGACAGCGTCCTGCATCGCTATGGCCCCCGCACAGTCCCCAGTTGACGCGGTTACGCGATTTTCCGGCTGTTTTGCAACGTTGTTCGTAAGTCTTTGCAAACTCTGTAGTTGCGTCGATCAAATCCGTATTGACGCACTTTTGGACGCCGCTATAATTCCCCTGGTTGTGAAGTTCGGCAAGCTTGGTAACCGGGTGAGCTTGGCTCGTCCGGTGGAAGCTTGCGGAATGCAGCAGCCCCAAAAGGTGTGACAACTGCGCAGTCTGGCAATTTGGACTGCCGGACAATTGCGTTGTTTGTCAATTGCACAGTTTGCGTAGTTTCTATAGGCAAGGATTAGGACCAGCCGGCGACGTGGCAAACACGGAGGTTGGGGGCCACCATTTCTGGCTGCCCCCATGTGCTGGTCCAACCATCGTAAGGGAAGGATGGTTTGCAGCCATGTCAACGAAGACAGTCTTTACTACGGGCGAGGCAGCCAAGATCTGTAAGGTCAGCCAGCAGACGATTATTCGCTGCTTCGACAACGGATCGCTCAAGGGCTTTCGCGTTCCGGGCAGTCGGTTTCGCCGCATTCCCAGGAACGAGTTGTTCTCGTTCATGCGGGACAACGGCATTCCGACGGATGCCTTGGAAAGCGGCAAACGCAGGTTGCTGATCGTCGATGACGACCAGGAACTGGTCGAATTGATGGTCGATACCTTCGCCCGCGACGGCCGCTTTGAAATCAAAACCGCCAACAACGGCTTCGACGCCGGCATGTTGGTCAAGGAGTTCCGGCCCGACCTGGTGGTGCTCGACGTGATGCTGCCCGACATCAACGGCAAAGAAGTTTGCCAGCGGGTCCGGGCCGACAGCACGCTCGAACAGGTCAAGGTGATTTGCATTTCGGGCATGGTCGAGCAGGACAAGGTGGCCGATCTGCGGGCTGCCGGGGCCGACGACTTCATGCAGAAGCCGTTTACCATCGATCGCCTGCTGGACCGGTGCTGCGACCTGCTGGAGATGGAACGAGCCGTACCGGCGTAAGGTGCCTCCCTTAGCCGGGAGCTAACCAGCTCCCGGAATGCGGTGGCCATCGCCGTACTTCGTTTACCGGGACCAGTTTGGTCCCGGCTATTGCTTTCTATGGCCGCGAGCTTGACCCACCCTACGACGTCCGCCGACGAGCGATTCGAAGCCGCCGTCGAAGCGGCCAAGTTGCAGGCGCTGTACCACTTTGCCTACGGCCTGAGCCACGAGATCAATAACCCGCTGGCGAATATCGCCACGCGGGCCCAGACGCTATTGATCGACGAGCCAGACCCCGGGCGTCGTCAGAAGCTGGCGACGATCAACCAGCAGGCGTTCCGAGCGCACGAGATGATCTCGGACCTGATGCTGTTCGCCCGGCCCCCCGCCCTACAGGCCGAGGAGGTCGATCTGGCGGCGCTGGCCGACCTGGTCGTGGCCGAGATGCAGTCGCTGGCCCAAGAGCAGGGGACAACCGTCGTTCGCACGGGCGCCGGTTCGCCGCTGATCATCTCGGCCGACCCGACGCAGCTCGCTGTCGCACTGCGGGCCCTCGTGCAAAATTCGCTCGAAGCGGTGCGGAGCGGAGGCAGGGTGGAAGTAAGTGCGGAATGCGGAATGCGGAATGCGGATCCAGGGTTCCAAGTTCCAAGTTCCAAGTTCCAAGTTGAAGCAGCAGATGACATTCCTCCCGCTCCGCACTTGGTTCTGTCGGTCTGGGACACCGGCCCCGGCATTCCCCCCGAACTTCGCCCGCACATTTTCGATCCCTTCTATTGCGGTCGCGAGGCGGGCCGCGGGCTGGGGCTGGGGCTGTGCAAGACTTGGCGGATCGTCGAGCTGCACGGCGGAACCATCCAGGTCGCCAGCGAGCCAGGCCGCGGCGCGACCTTCACCATCACGCTACCCGCCGCGCGATAAGCGCTCGCGTCGTCGCACCGAGCGGCGTAACGATCAGCGTCGCCGATGCGTCTCCTTCGGCAACGACTGCTTTCCGCAGCTTCTCCGGGTCGATCTCGACCCCCCGCTTTTTGATTTCGAGGCGGCCGATCTGGCGCTCGCGGCAATAGGCCCGCAACTGCTTTTGGTCGAACGGGAGCGAATCGAGAATTTCGAACGCAACGAGCGCGGCGTCGCGGACGAGTTGGTCGCTGGTCAGGTAGGCCACTCCGGCGGCCAGCGCGGCGAGCGAATGCTCGCGGCATAGCACCGCCGCGAGCTTCGCCGCCAGCACGGCGGCGTCGGGCTCATAGAGGTAGCGACCTAACCTGCCGGCGACGGGCACTGTTTCGTCGGCCGAACCGACGAGCGTGCGGCTTGTGTCATCCGGCCCGACGACCGTGGCCGAGCGCAGGCCCGGATGCCGCGCCAGCTTGCCCGACCAGACGACCTGCTGCCGGCATTCCCCCCGGCTGCCGATCCACTCGCGCTCGCAATCGGTTTGCCAGGCCGGGGGCACATCGCTTGCCGGCGCCAGTTTGATCGCGGCTTGCGGGTTGTAAGCGAGCAGTTTTTCTAGAACGTGCAGCGGCGGCTCAAACGTGGCGAGCGCGGTCGTTCGCCGCCCCTCGACTCGGCGATCGGGGTCGATGTGCCAGGCTTTATGGTCCAGTCGCGAGAGGGGCATCGCCTCGACGCCGATCACCTCGACCGCCGCTTGCACGCCGTATGCCGTGGCGTTGTATTCGGCGAACAACGCACAGACCGGATCGGCATCGACCCCGCGGCATTCACGTCCCACGGATAGCGCTACGAGGTCGCCGCCGATGCCGCAGCACAGATCGGCGATCGTCGCCGCAGGCAAAAAGCGAGAAGCTTTGTACCGGGCAATCTGCTCATCCGTCGCCTGCTCGAGTCCCTTGCGGGTGAAGAACATTCGCTCGCCCCGCGAAAACTTTTCGACCGCCCGCCGGCGGAGCTCGACCTGTTCGACCACCAGGTGCGCCTGCGCCGCCGTCAAGTCTTTTCGCAGCCGCTGCAAGAAGCCGACGCTGGGAAAATCGCCGGTCCCCGCTTCTTCCCGCGCAATCGCCAGCCACCGCTGGGCGGCGTCGCTCGCGAGCCAGTGACTATCGGCGAGTGAGGCGGACATGCAGCGCGTTGATTGGGCAGCGAAGACCACGGGTCGCGAGGGCAAACGACACCTGCGATGATAGGTCCATGACGACCCCCGGGGAACATCTCGGCTTGTATTTGCATCTGGCCCGCGCGGCCGAGCTGCGCCGCCAACCGCTGGTGCGCGACCGGCTGCTGCTCTTGGCGGGCGTCATCGCCGACCAGTTGCCCGGACTGTTTCCGATTGCCGAGGCCTGCCGCGCGAAGATCATCGAACATAACCCGGGGCACATGCTGGCCCGCTGGCCGACGCTGGGCGAAGCCCGCGAGCACGAAGAGCTGGCCTCGCTCGTCACGCAGCTTGCCCGCCGCTACGGGCCGGAGCAGGCCGAGCAACTGTTGGTGCAACTGGGAATCGAGCGGGGGGCGGAACGCTCGGCCTATTATTCCGACGGCGAATACGCTGCCTCGCTGTTGGGCGAGCGGTGGGACGACTTGGAGCGGCGGTACCGTTCCGAATCCGCCGATTAAAGCGGCTGTTTCGCCGCGGGGCAGCCAACCTCGGCTTCATCCCCGCGGTTGGCCGATAACGCAGTGGTAATTCCTTGTCGCCGGAACTCAAGGACCGGAGCCCAAGTTCATGTTGCTCAGTCGTCCACTGCTGCTCGCTGGAGGGTTGGCCGCCGCGATGGGGGTTCCCTACGTCGCCTTGCACGAAAATCTCGGCAAGTCCGCGGCCAAACAAATTGGCTGGTTGCAAGGCGAGAGCGCCGCGGAGACCGGCGATCCGCTTGCGTCTTTACCTTCCGTCGCGCCGCCGACTACCAGCGACCTGACCGTGCCGCTCGAAGAAGCGATGCGGTTCGACGTGACCCCCGAGTGGGTTACCCAGCGCTGGCCGCGGGTCAGCTCGATTCGCAGCGCAGACAAACTGGCGGGCTTGCGCGTCGCTTTGGTCAGCGGCACGCAGCCGACCGACGTCGCCGGCTCGCTTACCTACTATTTCGACGAGCAACACCGCGTGCAGCGGATCACGCTGGGGGGAGTCGCTGGGGACGATTCGCGGCTGGTCGCCTTGGCCTGCGGGCACTTTGGGCTGCGCCCCACGCAAACGCTCGAACGGGGGCTGTATTACGGCGGCGACGAGCAATCGCCGACCAGCCTGCTTCGCGTCTCGCACTTGCCGGTGGTTCGGGCGGAGTCGCAAGCCCGCTTTCAGATCTCGCTCGATCTGAAGCGGGCGGACGTTGCCCAGTTGAAATCCGACGCCGAGCGGCCGCAGAAGATATTGCCGGCAACCTACCGGCGGTGGTGATCGCGGGTTAGTTAGGCGTGGACCTCGACGGCGTCCCCAGGGTTGAATGCTAATCAGTGCGAGCTCGACCGCTGGCACCAGTGAAACTAGATCAGCCAGATGGTTGCTGGGGGCGACCATCACCACCACTGCGACCCCGGACGCCGCGAGGTTCTGCTGATATCGGAGGTTTTGGTCCACCGTGAGCAGAACCTCGAACCCCGCCCCCGCCATCAGAGTGAGCAGTTCGCCGTTCTTCTTCCCGGCCCACCCCATCTCTCGGATCGTGCGGATGTCGTGCCCGGCAAACTCGCGGCGGAGCGGTCGAGGGACGCACTCGTCAAGCAGAATGCGCATGGGCCACCAGCAGATCCTTGGCCTGTCCCAAGGCCGCAACCGCCTGCTCGCGGGAGACCGTAGGGAAATGATCCAAAAACACCTCCAGCGAGTCACCAGCGGCCAAATAGTCGAGCAGGGTGCGAGCGGGCACCCGAGTACCGACGAAAACTGGCGTGCCTCCGAGGATGTCGGGGTCGCTGTGAACTACGGACGAAGCTGGTGTCATTGGCACACCTTCTACTGTATTGTACCGACTAGTTTTTTGTCAGTCCTAGAAACAGGGATTGTGCGAAAAGCGTTGAATTGACGAAGCTGTGGCGAACCAAGGAGTGTTTGTCATGGAGAAGAAGTAGGCGGTCTGAAATCTGAAATGCAATTGAGCCGCGGCTCAAAGTGGGGTTCTTGAAAGCATCGCTGGGCGTTTCCAATGGGTGTGTGTGTTGGAAGCACCTCTTGGGAACGGAGCCCCGCTTCTGGCCTTCCGCCACTCGTCGCGCGTCTTTGCCCACCAGCCGGGCGTCGCGTCCTATCCTGTTCCGGATGCCAGTCCCTCGACGAGCAGCCGATCGACTTGCTCGATAGTCGCTCGCCGCCGGGCGTGCTCCACGAGGCTCAGCAGGAACTCGCTGGCGCTGGCAAATTGTCCGGCCGCAACCTGCTCTTCCACGAACGACGACGCCTGCTCGGGGAGTCGAACTAAAACCTCGGTCATGGATCACCTCGTCGTCGAGTGCGGTGGTTTCTCAAAGAATTATAGCGAGAGTGCTGCGGGAGATTGCGACTTACTTCGCGATTCTCGCCCGCTGCAAAATGTCGCGAGCCCAAGGCTCGTCGGCCGATTTGAGCGGGGGTTGTGGCGTGCCGCCGTAGATGTAGTCTTCGTACCCGCCGGCGTCGTAGAGCCGATGCAGCAGCGCCTGCAAATCGAGCCGGGCGTCAGGATCGGGAGCGAGCAACGGAACGGGAATGGTCGGCAGTTGGTCGCGGAGCATGATCGGCCACAAGCCCACGCGGGGTCGCTCTTCGACCCGGCTGACCTGCACGCAGTAGTCGCAGGGGGGCAGGTCTTCGACCGGCATTCGCTGGCCCGCTCGCAGCAGATCGATCTCGACGAAATGCACGTTGCTTTGCGAGTAGCGGAGGCGTTTCGCCAAATACTGATCGCGGTCGGGACCGGGAGTTTTGTTGGTGGGACTCAGTAGCTCGATCACACTCACGACCCGCCGCGTTTCGCGCTCGTGAATCTCGACAAAGGCTTCCTTGACGACGTCGATCATGGGCCCAAATCGTCCGTACATGGGGGCGGCCAGCGTCGCGACCCCGCCGCCCGCAGGCAAACCTCGCGTCTGGCCAACGGTTACGTCGGGTCGTCCCAGAAATCTCTGCGGCGACGGTAGTTCGTGGATATAGATGTTGACGTCGAGCTTCACGAAATACTTCGGGCGCACTTGGGCCGTCAGCATCTCCTGGCAAAAGCCCGGAAACTGTTCGTGCAAGCTGTGCCAGACCGTCGCCTCTTCAAGGTACGGGTTCATTCCTGGAAAGGGCGATGGCATTGCGTTGCTCCTGCGCTGCTTAAACGGCGATACCAAATCGTCTGACTTTCATTCTATCCTCGCAGCCCGGCCTGACGCAGGAGCTTGTCCGTCGCCGCGTAAGCCTCGGCGACCCACTCGGTGATCTTGGCGGGCTCGGGCGAATACTCCAGCTCGATCGAGATCGCGCCGTCGATGCCCAAGGCCTTGATCTCGGCCAGATACGGCTCGAACGGGACGACGCCGCGGCCCGGGGGGAGGTCGCCATGCTTCTGGCCGTCGCAGTCGGAAATGTGAACGTGGATCGCCCTGCCTTGCAGCCGGCGCAGTTCTGCCGGTTTCACATCGGCCAGCAAGAGGTGCGAAATGTCGATATTGGCTCGCACCTCCGGATGATCGCAATCGTCGAGGAAGCGGACCATCGAATCGACGGAATTCACTAGCGAGAGTTTGAACGGCTCGATCTCCAGCGCAATCTGCACCCTCAGCTTGGCCGCATAGTCGCCCAGCCGGCGGCAGTTGTCCACGGCCGTTTTCCATTGCTCGGCCGGCGGAATCACCTCCCGGTTCCAAATGTACTCGCCCAGCACCAGCAGCACGTTCTTGGCCTGGTACTCGTACGCTAGGTCAAGATATTTTTGCACCCGCTCGACGTGAAACCGCTGCACGCTCGGATTGAAATCGACCAGTCCCACCGCCACGCAAGCGATCGAGACGATCGGCAGCGCCAGGCGGTCGCACTCGTCCTTGATGAGCCGCCTCTCGCGAATGTCGATGTCCAGGGGATCGACAAAGATATCGACGGTGTCGAAGCCGAGCTCCTTCGTTTTGCGAAGTCCATACACCGTAGGCTGGTTGGCTTGGACCCAGGCGGAGTTGATGAGGCCGAGTTGCATGGGAGGAAGGGCTAGGGCTGGGGGTTAGGGCTAGGGGCGGACCCAGGACGACAATATAGTGGTTGTCATGCCGGCTTCCACGTCACAGGGCGATCCCCAGTTTTATACGACGCAGTGGAGCCTCGTCGTCGCGGCGGCAGGGGAGGGGAGCGAGCCGTCGCGGGCCGCTTTGGCCGATCTCTGCCGGGCCTATTGGTACCCGATCTATGCCTTCATCCGGC
>JBBDYF010000149.1:0-3570 GCA_040901775.1 Pirellulaceae bacterium
CTTCGCGCTCCCACTTGGGCGAGCCCGTCCCGGCGTAGCTCGACGAAACTTTGAAGTTCGTCAGGCACGACTCCCACGAGTTCGCCAGGATCGTTGGATAAAACAGCCAGAGCCGGCGCTCGCCATCGACGATCAGGCAGGTGTTGCAATCGGGAAATCCGGGCGTATCGGCGAGTAGAAAAGGCTCGCCCCATGCCGACTGGCCCGCTTTGCGGCGGGCGGCATAGACGGCGACGTCGTCGGCCTGGCGTTCGCCCGAACCGCGATACCAGGTGACAAACAGTTCGTCCCCCGGCAGTTCGGCAATTCCCGGCGCGTGGTTGTGCCGGGCGTCCAAGGGAAAGATCAATTCCGTCGTGCAGCGGCCAGTGCCGGCGGGATCGGCAGCCAACAGCAGCAGGGGGAGCAAAAAAGTCATGATCGTGAGTGCTTCAAGGAAGGATCGCTCGGTAGAGGCAAGCATGTCTCAGCCCGATTGTAAGCGGGGCGGAGCCGCAATTCACTCGCTAAACGACTGGCGGGCCTGACCGAAGCGGCGCTTGAGCCACGGCCGAAAGCCGGGAGCAGTTTCGCGAAAGCGGCCCGTCCCGTTGCCGCCATGCCATTCAAAGACGGGCGACTCGCGCTCGCCGGCCAACAGATCGCCGCGAAAGCAGGCCGGGCGATTCTGATAGCTGCCGAACCACTCGTAGGTGGTGCCGTCGCGGGTCTGCATCTGCCGCAATTCCGACATCACTTCCAGCAAGTATTCGTCGTCGGACCCCGCCACGCGAAACAGCCGGCAGTTGCCCAGTTCGAGCACGAACACCTTGTACGACCGTGGCGCGGCGAGCTTGGTCGCGCCAATGGCCTGGTGCAATTGCTCGTCTGCCGGGCCTTCGACGAGGTGCAGATGCGGCTGGCGCGCTGCGGCGATTTGTTGGGCCAGCCACCGATACACAAGAGCCTCCGCCCAGATCAGATCGGTTGAGAACCGGTTGCCGCCGGGTTGCTCCAGCCCTGCATTTTGCCATCAAAAAACTCAACGAACCGGTCGCGCTCGATCGCCTGCCGCGCGCCGGCCATCAACTGCTGGTAATACGTCAGGTTGTGATGGGTGAGCAGGATCGGCCCGAGCATCTCGTCGGCCAGGAACAGGTGCCGCAGGTAGGCCCGGCTGTGGCGGCACGCCAGGCAAGGGCAGTGCTCGTCGAGCGGTCGCTCGTCGCGCTGGTGAACCTGGTTTCGCAGGCGCAAGGGGCCCTCGTCGGTAAAGGCCATCGAGTTGCGGCCGTTGCGGGTCGGCAATACGCAGTCGAACAGGTCGATGCCGCGGCGAATCGCCTGCAAGAGATCGCGCGGCGTGCCGACCCCCATCAGATAACGCGGCTTGTCGGAGGGCAGGGCAGGGCAGGTGGCATCGAGCATGCGATACATCTCGTTCGGCGTTTCGCCCACCGAGAGGCCCCCCACGGCGTAGCCGGGAAAGTCGAGTGCGGCCAATTGCTCGGCGCACCAGATGCGCAGGTCGGCGTTCAGTCCGCCTTGCACGATGGCGAACTGGGCCTGATCGCTGCGCGTCGCCGCCTGCCGGCAGCGCCCTGCCCAGCGAATCGTCCGCTCGCAAGCGTCGCGAATCGCCGCGTCTTCGGCGGGCAGGGCCAGCACATGGTCGAGCACCATGGCCACGTCGCTGCCCAGGGCTTCCTGAATCTGAATGGCCCGCTCGGGCGAGAGCTCGAGCAGGCTGCCGTCGATGTGCGAACGAAAGAGGGCCGCCTGTTCGCTGATCTTGGTGTTTTGGGCCAGGCTGAAAAGCTGAAAGCCGCCGCTATCGGTCAGGATCGGGCCGTCCCAGCCCATGAAGGGGTGCAGGCCCCCCAGCGCCTGCACGACCGACTCGCCCGGCCGCAGCGCCAGATGGTAGGTGTTGCCCAGGATCATCTGGGCGCCGGTCGAGCGGACCTGATCGATCGTCAGCCCTTTGATCGCCGCCTGCGTGCCGACGGGCATGAAGGTTGGCAATTCGATCGGCCCGTGCGGCGTGACGAACGTACTGCGGCGGGCAGCAGAGTTCGCGTCGGTATGGTGCAGCGTGAAGCGGAACGACATCAGTCTCCGGACTCGTCTCCTCAGTCGCCGCGGAGCTTGATCCCCATGATCGTCAGCTTTTCGCGGACTTCGTTCAGGCTGGTGACGCCGAAGTTCTTGCATTCGAGCAGGTCGTCGCCCGTCTTGCGAACCAGTTCGGCGATGAGCGTCAAACCGAGCCGGGCCATGCACTTGCGGGCTCGCACCGAGAGATTCAACTCAGCGATGGGCCGGTCGAGCAGGGCTTGCTCGTCGGGCGACATTGTCGTCAGATCGACGGTCGGTTCGGGGAGGGCCTTTTCGGCGGCGAACTGCCCCAGTTCAAGACCCTTGCTGTGCAGCATGTCGCGGATTTCGACCAGCGACGTTTCGCCGAAGTTCTTGCTTCCGAGCAGTTCCAGTTCGGAGGTTCGGGTCAAATCGCCCAGCGTCCGCACGCCCATCTTCTGCAAGCAGTTGCGGCTGCGAACCGAGAGTTCGAAATCGGTGACCGGAATACTCAGCACCTGGGTCAGCCGGTCGTTGCGGCGCTGCGCCTCTTCGTCGAACAGGATGTTGCCCGAAGCCGAGGCATCCTTGGAATAGAGGCGGGCGCGAGGGTGATCGGGGAAAGCATCCAGCACGCGCTGGTAGCAGAGTTGGGCGCGGTCGAATTGCTGCCGGTCTTCGTACAACAGTCCGAGATTGATCAGCGTGCCCACGTTGGCCGGGAAGGTGCCGGAGGCGCGCTGATAGAGCGAGAGCGCGGCCTCGTCGTTGCCGCGGCGATCGTTTTCGACCGCCAGGGCAAAGAGCGCGCCGGGATGCCGGCCATCCGCTTCGACCGCCCGCTCCAGCAATGCGATCACTTCGGTGGGGCTGCCCCCCATCGCGGCCACGGTGGACCCGCGCTGATACAGGTACTCGGCGGTCTGTTCGATAGCGCCCGACAGTTTGTCGAGCACTTCCAGCGCCTTGGGCGGGTTTTTCTCGTAGCGGTAAGACTCGGACGTGGCCAATGCGCAATCGTCGCCGTTGTAGCCAGCCTTTTTGGCCGACTCGAACGCTTTGATCGAGCCTTGGTAATCGCCCAAGGAAAAGCGGGTCCGTCCCAGGTAAAAGTGCGCCAAAGCCCCGCCGTCGGAGTTGCTTAGCGTTTCTTGTGCTTGGCGATAACGCCCCAGCAGGTAATAACACACGCCCAGGCGAACCGCCGCGGCGGGCGAACGATCCTCACGAACTTCCAGTTCGGCAACCGCATCGCGGAGCGAACCGAATTGGGAATAATCTTCGGCAATGGTCTGCGTGAGTTGCGTAATCTCGCGGGGGCCGAACGTGCTGTTGGAAAGCACAATATCGCGTAGGTCTGCTTGAACCGCTGGCACCATCGGAACGACACTCCGTGAACAAAAATCGTGAGCAAAAGGCTCAAGGATCAAAAAACGGCGATCAAGAAAAACGCCATCCATGCCTAGCCGAGGGCCAGCGGTGGGAGTCGAACCCACAACCCCCGCATTACGA
>JBBDYF010000150.1:0-23965 GCA_040901775.1 Pirellulaceae bacterium
TGGTTAGCGACGGGAACATGTCGCTCATCCGGGCCGCCGAGAAGTTCGACTATTCGCGCGGCAACAAGTTCGGCACCTATGCCAGTTGGGCGATCATGAAGAACTTTGCCCGGACCATTCCGGACGAATTCAAACGCCGCGACCGTTTCCGCACCAGCCAGGACGAACTGTTCGTGGCCAAGCAGGATAATCGCGGCGACCAAATCGGCCAGGAAACTGCCCAGCGAGTGCGCGAAAGCCAGGTCGAACGAATCCTGTCGCGACTGGACGAACGCGAGCGGAAGATCATCGTCAGCCGGTTCGGCCTCGATCACAGCCGCGAGCCGCTGACGCTCAAGCAAGTGGGGAGCGAACTGGGCGTCACCAAAGAGCGGATTCGTCAGATTGAGGCCCGCGCGCTCGACAAGGCCCGCCAGGCCGCCCATGAAGATCGGGTCGAGCTGCCGGACTAATCGAACTTGCCAAACTAAAAGCATTCGGCGTTCCTTAACTGGAGTGGCTCGTCAGTCGTGGAGCGCGCGGTCATAATGCAAACATGACGCCGACCACGGTTATGAGCATTCGCCTGGGCAGCTTTGGCGGGGTGCTGCTGGCAATGGCCATTTGGCAATGGATCGCCCCTCGGAGACGATTGAGCACGTCGCAGCCGTGGCGCTGGGGCAGCAATCTAGGGCTCGTTGCGCTGAACGCGCTGCTGGCGCGGGTGGCGCTCCCCGTGACGGCGGTGGCCACGGCCGAATTGGCGGCAGCCCAAGGCTGGGGGCTCTTGGCGTGGCTCAAATGGCCAGTCTGGATCGAGTTCGTGCTGGCGATCGTGGCGCTCGACCTGTTGCTGTATTTGCAACATGTGATGTTCCACGCGGTGCCCGCCTTGTGGCGGCTGCACTTGGTGCATCACGCCGACTTGGATTTCGACGTCTCCACTGGCTTGCGTTTTCACACGCTCGAAATCTTGCTCTCGGCGGTGCTCAAGGTGGCCGCGGTGGCCGCCCTGGGGCCCAGCGCCTGGGCCGTGCTGATTTTTGAAGTGGTCCTGAACGCCACCTCGATGTTCAACCATAGCAACGTGCGGATGCCGCTTTGGTTCGACCGGGCATTGCGGCTGGTGGTGGTCACGCCCGACATGCATCGCGTGCACCACAGCATTTTGCGACGCGAAACGAACAGCAACTTTGGTTTCAATCTGCCCTGGTGGGATCGTCTGCTGGGAACCTACCGCGACCAGCCCGAGGCCGGTCACGAACGGATGACCATCGGCTTGGCCGAGCATCGCGACGAGCGGCGGACCGGGCGTTTGCAGTGGATGCTCGTGCTACCATGGACGCGCGATCTGGGACAGTATTCGATTCAGCCGGGCGACGATCGCAGCGACGACGAGCACTCGGGAACGTGACGCCATGGACCTGCATCTGACCGACCGCGTGATCCTGGTTTCGGGCGGGGCGAAAGGGATCGGCGCGGCGATTTGTCGGGTGCTGGCGGCCGAAGGGGCGGTGCCGGTCGCGATCGGCCGGAGGGCCGAAGACAATGAACGCCTCGTCGCGGAGATCGAGCGCGGCGGCGGGCGGGCCCTGGCGGTCGAGGCCGAGCTGACGCGCACCGAAGAATGCCGCCGGGCGGTCGCCACGACTCGCGATACACTGGGCCGGATCGACGGCCTGGTGAACAACGCCGGCATCAACGACGGGGTGAGCCTCGAGCATGGCGACACCGACAAGTTCCTCGCTTCGCTCCGCAAGAACCTGATTCACTATTACGAACTGGCCCATTTCGCCTTGCCGGAGCTGAAGCAGAGCCGCGGGGCGATCGTCAACATCAGCTCGAAGGTGGCCGAGACGGGGCAAGGGGGCACGAGCGCCTACGCCGCGGCCAACGGCGGGCGCAACGCATTGACGCGCGAATGGGCCGTGGAACTGGCCAAATACGGCATTCGTGTGAATGCCGTGATCGTGGCCGAATGCTGGACGCCGATGTACGCCAGGTGGCTGTCGAGCCAGCCCGATCCGGCCGCGACCCGGCGGCAGATCGAGGCCCGCATTCCACTCGGCCAGCGAATGACCACTGGCGAAGAAATTGCCCAGACGGTCGCCTTCCTCTTATCCGACCGTTCGAGCCACACGACGGGCCAGCTCGTCCACGTCGATGGGGGCTACGTCCACTTGGACCGGGCGATTTCTTGAACTGCTTTTGCATTATGATGCCAAATATGGCATAATCCAAGTATGGCCGACTTGCCAAAGCCTCTGTTTTGGGTAGCGTCGAGCAAGGAGGATCTGAAAACGTTTCCTGACGAGGTGCGCCAGACTATGGGTTTTGCCCTTTGGCAAGCTCAGTGCGGTGCAAAGCATGTGGACGCTAAGCCGCTGAAAGGATTTGGCGGAGCGGGGGTTCTGGAAGTAGTCGACAGTTTTCGACGGCAACGCCTATCGCACGGTTTACACGGTAAGGTTTGCTTCGGCCGTTTATGTCTTGCATGCATTTCAAAAAAAGTCGCACAAGGGAATTCGCACGCCGCAACAAGAGGTCGAACGAATCAAACGAAGGCTCAAATCCGCGGAGGAGCATTATGAAACGTGGAACAAGGAATAAGACAAAACCACGCCAGGCGATTGACGGCATCGCCGTCGTCGAACAGAGCAGAGGCAACGTGTTTGCCGATCTCGAACTGCCCGAGCCCGAGGAACTGCTGGCGCGCGCTCAACTCGTGGCACAAATCAATTCGATCATCGCCCAACGAAAGCTCACTCAGGCCAAAGCAGCAGCCGTTTTGGGCATCGACCAGCCCAAAATCTCCGCCCTGGTGCGCGGCAAACTGGCAGGATTCTCGACCGATCGTCTGTTCCGTTTTCTCAATGCATTGGGCAGCGACGTGGAGATACTCATTCGGCCCATCGGCAGGCGCCGGGCAGGAGCGCGAGTTCGCGTGTTGCCCAGCGTGTAGCAGACAAAGAGGCGCGCAGAGTCATCGCCTCCTACGCCGCTGCCTGCCCCAGCCGTTCGTGCAGCGGCGTGGCCCGCAGCAGGATGCACCCCTGCGAAACCTCTTTCTCGCCCGGATTGCCAACCGCCGCGGTCGGGCAAACGATGGTTCCAGACAGGCGGTTCCACATCATTTTCAGAACGTAGGGGATCGAGCACGAGCTGACGTTCCCCACGTGCGCGGTCAACCCGTTGGCGACTTCGCCGCCGATCCCCAGTTGTTCGAGCTTCATCGCGGTCAGCCGGACGATTCCCGCCCCGGCCTGATGCGGGATCACATGGCGGACCTCTTCGCCCGCAATGCCGGCGGCCAAGAGCGCCGCGGCCGTGGCGCTCGACATGGCCCGCGGCGCCGCGTCGGCGATCCCCATGCCGTCGAGCGTGAAGACGAGCCGCTGTGCCTCGTGCGCGCGGCCGCCGTCGGGTGTGGGGGACAGCACGTTCTGGCGCATTTGAAAGTCGAAGAACACGCCGTCCGCCGGCTGCTTGTGGGCCTGGGCATACAGCACCTCAAAATGCGCCGGATATCGCTGGCTGTCGGCCGGGGCCAGCAGTGTCGCCGTTGCCATGTCGCCAAACAGGGCCCCCGTTTGCGGGCAGGCGTAGTCGGTGATCCGGCTGATCCGACTCGACGTGACCAGCAGCACGAACTGATCGGGTTGCAGGTCGAGCGCCGGGACCAGCCGCCGGATGGCGATGGCCATGGCCCGGCTGTACCCGCTGCAGAACCAGTTGATGCCGATAGCCGGGCAGTCGGGCATGCCCAGTCGGCGGACGAGTCGGCGGGCGGCCCGCTTGAGCCGTTCGCCGCGCACCTGTTCGCCGGGCAAGTGCTGGCGGGCAATTCTCAGGGGAATGAACGAGGGTGAGGCAAACACCACCCCGCGGCAGTCGGCCAGGTCGCACACCGCCTGTCGCTGAAGATTTTTGACGGCCCGCACGGCCATCGTCACTTCATCCTCGGCCGAGACGGCGCGCGTCTCGATCCCGGTGTGATGCACGAATTTGCGGGGCATCGTGCCGGCGAACCAGTCGTTGGCCAGCACCCAAGCCGGCTCGTGTAGGGCAATGGCCGAAATTCCAAGATGGTCGTTCAATGTGCGTCTCACGGCGGGGCACCTCGCGCGGGTTGCGATGGATACCAGTCCCGGCCAGGGGCGCGAAGACCACTCCCCCACTAGCACCGCAGTGCCAGCACTGGTTCGAGCAGCGCCAAAAATAGTACTTTTCTCGCCAAACTGGGCAAAGTTTGCGGCCTGGGTCGAATAGGTAATGTAATCCGATCGGCAGCCGGACTCAACCAGCGCGGCCAAATGGCGTATCATTTCCCGGTCGAAGAGCCCTTTTCCCCAGCAGATGAAACGAACATGTCAGCTAACGACTACCAATTGGTCGTCATCGGCACCGGCCCGGGTGGTGAAGGTGCCGCCATGCAGGCGGTCAAACAGGGCATGAAGGTCGCCGTGGTCGAGCGACATCCCAGAATCGGAGGGGGATGCACCCACCAAGGAACTATCCCCAGCAAGGCTCTTCGGTTTGCCATCTTTCAGATGACCGAGGTCAACAACAACCGCCTCTATCGCGAAGCGGGGGTCTCAATCGATCTCGACTATCCCCAACTCCGCAAAGGGGCCGATGCCGTCATCTCGCAGCAAGAAGAGATGCGTCGCGGCTTCTACGAACGGAACGACGTCAAGATTTACCGCGGCCAGGCCCGGTTTGTCGATCCGCACACGATCGACATCGGCGAAGTCCACGAGGGGCGCGAGCGGATTACAGCCGACCATTTTGTGATCGCCGTTGGTGCCCGCCCCTACCATCCGCCCGACGTCGATTTCACGCACCCGCGCATCTTCGACAGCGACTCGATCCTCAATCTCTCGTTCACTCCCTGGTCGATCACCGTGTATGGGGCCGGCGTCGTCGGCTGCGAGTATGCGTCGATGTTTCGCAACCTCGGCTGCAAGCTGAACCTGGTCAACACGCGCGACCAACTGCTGGAATTTCTGGACGACGAAATCTGCGACGCCCTGAGCTACCACCTCCGCGAGAAAGGAGCCTTGATCCGCCACGGCGAGCACTACGACCGGATCGAAGGACTGGACGACGGCGTGATCCTGCACCTCAAGAGCGGCAAAAAGCTGAAGACCGACGTGCTCTTGTGGGCCAACGGTCGCACCGGCAATACCGATAACCTGGGGCTGGAAAACGTCGGCCTCGCCCCCGACAGCCGCGGGCAATTGCAGGTCAACGATCGCTACCAGACCACCGTGCCGCACATTTATGCCGTGGGCGATGTGATCGGGTTTCCGTCGCTGGCCAGTGCGGCCTACGTGCAAGGGCGGGCGGCCGCGCTCGACGTTGCGGGCGACGCTTGCGCGAAGCTGCTGGCCAACGACATTCCGACCGGCATCTACACCAGCCCCGAAATCAGCTCGGTCGGCAAAACCGAGCGCGAACTGACGGCTGCCGGCGTGCCTTACGAAGTGGGCCACGCGCAGTTCAAAAGCCTGGCCCGCGCCCAGATTACCGGGCAAAAAGTCGGCATGTTAAAAATCCTGTTTCACCGCGAGTCGCTGCAAGTGCTGGGGATTCACTGCTTTGGGGCCAACGCATCGGAGATCATCCACATCGGCCAGGCGATCATGTCGCAGCCCCCGCCGCACAACACGCTGATGTACTTCATCAACACGACCTTCAACTATCCGACGATGGCCGAGGCGTACCGCGTCGCCGCCCTGAACGGCTACAACCGGCTGTTTTAGGCGGGGCTGGGACTGGGGGTTCGGGGCTGGCGAGCGGGGGGCGTCAGCCCCCTGAGGGAATTTCGCGTTCTGTAGGCAGCGCCCCGCGCGGCGTTCCGCTCCCGGCGAGCGGGGGGCGTCAGCTCCCTGAGGCATTCGAGCACACGGGAGGGCGAGGCTCCGGCCAAGCCACCGGCTGGGTGAACTCGAATTTATCATTGCGTGAATAAAACGAGGCCGCGTGGAGGACATAAGTTGTTAGTGACAACGACTAAGGATCAGGAATTAAATAAGTTCCCGACTTCACTCGTGCTAGCACAGGAACCGTCGGGAATCTGGCGATCAAATTCCGGATTGCGAAGTGCCACAGCCAAACGCCATAATCCGCCCACTCTGCACTCCCCGCTCCGCCCTCCGCATTCCGCACTCGCGTCATGATGGCCATCGTTGCTACCACCGGTTCGTCGCACCCCGGATTGGTCGAAGTCGCCCCGCCCGCCGAGCCGGGGCCGGGCGAAGTGCTTTGCCGCACGCTCGAACTGGGAGTCTGCGGGACCGACCGCGAAATCCTGCAATCCGCCGCCCCTTGGACGCCGCCGGGCGAAGAGCGGCTGATCCTGGGGCACGAGTGCCTGGCGCGAATCGAAGCGATCGGATCGGGCGTGACCAACTGCCAGCCGGGCGAATTGGTGGTTCCGGTCGTCCGGCGAGTTGTAGCCCGCGACTCCGTCGTGGGTGGCAGCCACAACGTGGCGGGTAACCGGCGCGTCGATCTGTTGCCGTTTGGCCCATTCACCGAGCGGGGCATCTATCGCGAGCATGGCTTTAGCCAGCCGCTCTGGATCGATCGGCCCAAGCATTTGTTCCGCGTGCCGCAGCACACTGCCGACCTGGCCGTATTGACCGAGCCACTGGCCGTTTCGGAAAAGGGGGCCAACGAAGCGCTGCTCTTGCAGCAGGCGCGGCTGGGGCGCGACGCCTGGTCGGCCGTCGATCCGCCGCGGGTGCTCGTCACCGGCATGGGGCCGATCGGGTTTACGGCGGTGTTGGCCGCCGTTGCCCGCGGGTGGCCGGTCACGATGCTCGGCCGCGACGAGCCTACTTCGTTTCGCGCCACATTGGCCCAGCGGCTCGGGGCGCGCTACCAGGCGATCGAGCAGACCGATTTTGAACCGGCCGATATCGAACAGGGGGGCTTCGACCTGTGCCTGGAATGCACCGGCAGCGATGAGGTGATGCTGCAAGCGGCCCGCTTGGTGCGATCGTGCGGCGCGATCGTCTGGCTGGGCAGCTCGCGCCAGCCGCGACCAAGGGCGCACAACGTCGAGCGCCTGATGCGCGACGGCTTGATGCGGAACCACTTGCACCTGGGCTGCGTGAACGCCGCTCCCCGCGATTTTGCCGATGCCCTGGCTCACCTGGCCCAGCTTAAGCCAGCGCACGGGGCGGAACTTTCCGCCCTGATTACGGCCCGCGTTGCCCCGGCCGACGCGCTCTGGCACTACGAGCATCGCCAGCCGCAGGGGATCAAGACGGTGGTGATGGTGGCTTGATGCCAAGACCGGGACCAGGTTTGGTCCCGGCTAGTGGTGATGACCGGGACCAGGTTTGGTCCCGGCTGCTATTCGGCGGCGTTCTCGGTCGGTGCGATCGCAAAGACCTTGTCGTTGTGGGCGATGTAAAGCACGCCGTTGGCCACGATCGGCGTGCAATAGACGGCATTTCCCATGTTGATCTCGGAGAGCGGCTCGTGCTGCTCCTTGGTCAGGTTGAAGACCGCGATATCGCCGTCCTCGTCTCCCACATAGACCTTGTCGCCGACGATCATGCCCGATCCCCAGGCACCCGACAGCATGTCGTAGGTCCAATGCACTTTGCCGGTCTGGGCATCGACGCAGTGGAACAAGCCGCTGAAGTCGGGGACGAACAGCAAGTCGTCCTTGATGACGACGGTGCTGATCGAGCGGTGGAACTGCTCTTCAAAGTCGATCTTGCCGTCGCCGTTGACGTCGTTGGTGGTGTACTTCCAGACGACCCCGGAGTTGGGATTGGGCACCGCCAGGTCTCCCTCGGACTCGACCACCGCCTGAATTCGCTTCACCGGAATCGGCTTGGTCGGCTCGTCGCGTTTGACGGCCAGTTGCTCGCTGATGTCGCCCCGCTTAGTCGGATCGAGGCACCACAAGATGCCGGAGCCTTCGCCATGCTCGGGATCCTGGCCGGTGCAAAAATAGACCTTGTTGTCGTAGGCGACGGGCGTGCTGATGATGTCGTTCCGGGTGCCGCGGCCACACAGTTCGAGAATCGTCTCCTTGGGATTGGCGTCGAATTTCCAGAGCAGTTCCGGCTTGCCATCCTGGCCCTTGTCGGCCTTGAAGCTGTAGAGCCAGGCGTCGCCCCCGCCGAAGATGACCTGCGGCACGCCACCCAGGGTGGCGACCGTGGGGCTCGACCACTGGCCGTGCAAAATGTTCTTGCCGGGCGAGTTGTCGGTCCAGAACACTTCGCCTGTATTTTTGTCCATGGCGATGAAGCTGGGCGCTTCCGGCGCGGAAACGACCAGATGCGAATCATCGACGCCGTTGGACGTGTTGACGAACAGAATGTCGCCCAGCGAGGTGACCGAACAACTGCACATGTTGTGCTGCGAAATCCCCAGCTTGTCCATCATGTCGAACGACCAGATGGTATCGGCCTCTTCCTTGTCGGCGGGAGTGATCGTCTTGAAGGCGCTCAAGTTCGGGCCGCGCAGCTCGATGAAGAAATCTCGCTTGGCCTCGTTCACCGTCGCCTGAAATTCCCAGCGCTTCACGGGCCCTTGTTCTTTGGCGGCTGCAACGGCAATGTCCCCCTCGGGCAGCGGCATTCCGGCGGCCACGAAGTTTTCGCGCAGCTCGGCGGGCAGCTTGCCCGCGTCGAGCTCCTTCACGTAGCCGCCGACTTTGTCGTCTGCCTCTTCATCCGCCCGGCGAATGTCGAACAGACGCCCCTGCTCGGCCGTGACCGGGCCGTCGTCTTTGTCGTCGTAGTAGCCATCGACATCCAGGCACTTCACCTCGCCCCGGCTGGTGACGAACCAGAGCCGGTCCCCTTCCACCAGGGGCGAGCAGCAGATCCCCTGCAGGGGCCAGTCGTGAACGCGGCCCGTAGGCAACTTCTCGCTTGAATGCTGCCAGATGAACTTGCCGTCTGCCTCGTTGAAGCAAAGGAGCACGCCCAGGTCGATATCGCCCGGATAACGTTTCAGGTAGCCGCCGCTGTTGTTCGTTCCGACAAAGACTTTTTCGGACGCGACGACCGTGTTGCCGTAGGTCTGGCTGCCGAGGCTGGCATACCACTTGATGTTCTGGGCCGTCGAGGAATCCCATTTGCCCGTCTTGCGGTCGAACTTGCCGGGGGCCCACTCGGTGACGATCCCCTCGGCAACCGGCGTGTTGTTCCGCAGGCCATTGCCCCCCCACTGGTTCCAGTCGCCCGGTTTGATCGTGGGATTGCCCGCGGCAGCCGCTTGGCCGTCGGTTTCCGCCGGCTTGTCTTCGGCGGGCTTCTCTTCGACCGGCGCTGCCTCCAACGGCATCGGTTCGACCGGTGCGACGTCTGTGTCGTCGGTGGTCAAGCTGTTCCCGGACGGCGCTGCTGCTTCTTCCGGGGCGGGCGCGGCAACCGGCGGAGGCACTGGCGGCTGGCAGCCGGGCAACAAGGTGGCGACGACAATTCCAAACATCAGGGCGGCGAAGATGGCCGCCAGGGCTTTCGTGCGTTGCATATCAAATCTTCTCCAGAAACGGCCTGCTCCCGAAATGGGCAAAGCCGTCTCGCGCGAATCGGTTTAGTTTGCAGAATTTGAAGTGACCAAAACATTGTCCAAGTAAAGTTCCGCATTGGTGGCATTGCCGGCCAGTCCCGGGGCACCATGCGTGTTGGGCATCGGATCGGTCATTTCGATCGTCCAAGCTTCCGGCTCCGGCTCGCCCCGCTTCCAGATTTTTCCCTGCAGGTTCGCCTTGCCGTCGGCGTTGGCGGCCCGCAGCTTGAGCGTGTACCAAACATCCGGCTCCAGATCGAAATCCATTTCCTTAAAGGTTCGCTTGTCGTGCGAGCCCCAACTCAGCAATTTCAGCCAGCGGTTCGCGCTGGAAACCTCGAGCGTGTAGCCCTGGGCGATGACTCCCACGTCGGAAAGCTTGTCGTTGTCGGACTTCGCGGCCTTGAAATCGACCTGCACCGTATAGTCCGACAGGTCGCTCGGCCCGATCGAGCCGCGGCTTTTGGTTCCCTTGGGGATCGTCGTAATTTTAGTGAGGACCGTGCTGCCGTCCATCTGGCGGATCACATGGCGGTAACGCATGCCGACCCAGGTCACGGGCGCGTCGGTCTTCCCTTCAAAATCGAATTTCCAAGGAAGCGGCGGGATGATGCGAATGCGGGCCAGTCCCGTCAAGTCTCCCACCTTGGCGGTAATGATGGCGGCGGTGTGGCTGGCATCGTCGGGCGCCGTAAACTCGCCGCCCTCGCCGACCGCGCCCGAGCCGGAAACCGTAAACGTGGCGGGCGATTCCTTCAAAAACTGGCCCCGGCTGTTGAACAGCCGCACGGTCAGTTGCTGCTTGTCACCCGGTTCAAGCAGCAGCTCGGCGGGAACGACCTGCACATGCGCGGGCTTTTCGTCCTCGCTGACGGGCGTTTCCTGGGGCAATGCGGGACGTTCGCCCACGCCGTGCTCTTGCGACTTGTCCTCGAAGCAGTACAAGCCGCCCGTCGTCAAAATGTAGAGGCGGCCGTGCGACACGATCGGCGAGGCGAGGCAATTCTCGCCATTCGGGAACGTGCCCATCGACTTGCCCCGTTGCAGTTTGGCCAGGCCATTCTCCGCGTCGGGGGTGAGGATGTACCAGCGGGCGTTCTGCTCGACGTGATAGATCTTGCCGTCGGCGTAGAGCGGGGCGGCATAGTTGATCGTCCCCATTCGGGTGGGCCGGCCGATCGGCTCGCCCGTTTTCGCATCGAGAACATACATCTTGCTGCTGTCGTTCACGTACAGCCGGTCACCCACTTTTAGCAGTGGGCTTTTGCCGACCATCATCCCTTCGTACTTCCACAGCTCGCCCGACTGGGTGACGTTGCCGTTGCCGTCGGCTTTGACCGCCACGAGCGCGCCGCGCGAGGTGCCAACAAGGTTCTCTTCTTCGTGCCCCATATAGACGACGCCATCCGCGTAGGTGGGCGATAAATTCAGGCCGCGGCGGGAAAGTTCGTACTCCCACACGATCTTTCCGGTTCGTGGCTGGAGGGCATACAGCCAGCCGTCGCCAGCGCCGGCGATCAGCAGTTTCTGTCCGTTTACCACGGCCAGGACCGGCGCGCTGTAGGTGGTGTCTTCCGGCCGGAGCCTGGTAGTGACGAACCAGCGGATCTCGCCGGTCGCCTTGTCGAAGGCCAGGAAGCGATGGGCCGGCATGGCCATGTCGCCCCAGCCGATGACAATCGCGCCCAGAATGACCAGTTCGTCAACCACGACGGGGAAGTTGGTGCGCCCCCCGTAGGTCGAAAGCACTCCCAGTTGTTCGCTGAGCGGGAGCGACCAGACGATCTTGCCGGTCTCTCCCTCGAAGCACTCGAACAGGCCGCTCGAACCCAGGGCATAGACCCGGCCGGTCGCCGGATCGCCGACGACGCTCGACCAGCCGACGCGGGTGTCGGGAACTTCGCTCGACGAAATGTTATGTCGCGATTGCCAGATGTCTTTGCCGGTGGCGGCATCGATGCAGACCACCCGCTCCCCTTCGGTCGCGGTACCGGGGTCGGCCCGCAAAATCATGTAGAGCTTGCCCCGCATGACGATCGGGGTGCTGCGCCCCCCCAGATCGTCGCGCTTCCAGCTCAGGTTGCTTCCCTCGCCCCCTTCGGGATCGATCGTGTCGGGCAGGCCGGTTTCGCGACTGATCGAGTTGTATTCGGGTCCGCGCCAGTAGGTCCAATCGAGCGGATCGGCCTGGGCCGGAACCGTCTTGGCGGGCTCCTGCGCGTGCAGAGGAACAGTCGTCGAAACAAGCGTTGCAAGACAAACGGCCGAGATGGCGGCCAGCCAGGAGCGTTTCATGGTGGACTCGCGGGCGGTGAAAGGTAGGGGCGCTCGCAGGGCAAGCCGACAGCTTGCCACTCCTTTCCATGCGCCGCAATCAGGCAGGAAGTAACCCCCAAGATAGAGCGCCGAATCGTGGCGTTCAACCGCCGGCGAGTGGAATTCGGCAAATAATTGTCCAAACGACTATCGACGCAAGCCTTTACGCTGCAAGACCCTGGCGAGTTCGCTAGTCAAACCACTCGTCCGCCGGATCGAACTTGGGATAGACGACGATCAGCACCTTCATCCGCCCGATCGCCCGGTGCCGGGTGCCGGGGCGGATCATGATGCAGGTTCCCGGCCGCACGTCGAGAACCTCCGCGCCCAGTTGCATTTGGGCTCCCGGCTCGCATTCGAGGAAGTAGTAGGTCTCGATCAGTCGCTTGTGATAGTGCAACTGGTTGTCGAGGGCGATTTCGGTGACGTGGAGGGTGCCGGGATAGTCGTCCACGTCGGCCAGCCCCCGCCGCGCGGTGCCGCAGGGGCAAGGGACGCCGGGAAGCGCGGCGAAATCGACAAGTTCGTAGGGGGGGACTTGAAGACTGAGCGACATTGAGAGATCTGCCATTTACGAAGAAGGATGCGGTACCCGGCCTGTTCAAAGTGATGGTCAGCAGTAAGGGCCTCGAAGATCGATCGATCCCGCATAATCTCGAATGAAATGCAATCTGTTGCCATCATTTGTCACCGTGGCCGTAAAGAACTTGATCGATCATTTGGAAGCATCGGCAGGTAAATCTTTGATCATTCCCGAAAATCGCATCCACGGTCGCTCGGAAGGAGCGGAAATTGCGTCCGGTTCGGGCAACACTCGGATTTCGACGCGAGCGCCGTCGGGTAGCGTCGTCGGATCGTCCACTAGCACAATCCCGTTTTCAACGTGTCCTCGATAAACCATACCTAGTCCTCCTCGCGCTCTACCCGTGGGTGAATTGTATCATGCCGCAGATGCAGCAAGCCGACTCGGCGCTTGTCCGAATCTCAATCTAGCGAATGGGTGTTTTTCCCAACAACCGCCGCAAGATCCCCAATTGCCCCGCGTGCAGCATCTCGTGATGCGAACAGAACAGCAAGCCGCCGAGCTTCGTCGCCTCGACCGCGTACGGCATTTCGACCGGCTCCGGCAATTGCCCGGCAGTGAACGACGGCGATTCTTGCAGCACCTGGGCATGCACCCGGTCGAGCGTGGCACGAATCTCCTCCGCCGATGGGTACCTGGCCGAGTCGGTCGCCGGCACGGTTCCGCGGCTGAATTGCTTGCGGAAACTCCCCGTCATCAGTTCCAGGTCGATCGGCTGTCGGCCGCGCATCCGAAACAGGCACAAGCCATACTCGGCCATCGCCAGGTGCCCCACCTGCCAGGCGACGTGCGTCGGGCAGCCGGGCGGCATGGTGAACCAATCGGCCTCGTCGATCGCGGCCAGAATCGAAAGGGTGTAGCCGCGAGCGAATTCGATTTGCTGGAGGGCGAGATTCAGTGTCATGGCGATCGTTGTTGCAGATGCTGGAGGACAAAGGCCGCCTCTTGCTCATTCAGCGGCGGGCGAATCGATTGGTCGTACTGAATATCGGTCGCGTAGCGCGAGGACAAAGGGCGCGACCTTTGCCGCTGAACCTCGATGTCCGGCCCGATCTTCGTCTTCCGGAGCAACTCCCAATCGGGATCGTCTTGCTCGATGAACGTCCGGTCGCTGACCCGCGCGACATATCCTGGTGGCAAAAGGCGATGCACCTGGCGTTTGATCTCGATGATCAAATCGTCGTGAAAATCGCCCCACAAGTGTTGGGCTTCGATAAACGGGTCCATCCCAGGAAATGGCGATTTCATGAAAACAACTCCGGCGGCAGGCGGCGAACTCTCGACGCATCTAAATCTTACCCTACCGCTCGACGCCGCGCTCCTCTCAAGGCATCGACCCCTCGCCGCCTCGCCGCCCCCCGCTCATAATCGGGCAGGTCAACGACCGAGCTGGTTCCAAGTGCAATCGCCGACAGCATTTGCGGCCAAACAGTACCGCCGATGGCAGCAGCCAGACGATTCTACTTCCGCGGCAGATTCCTGACAAACCGGAGTGCCTGACAAACCGGAGTGACAGTCGCCGGCACGCGGCCGTTCGCGGGCAATTTGCCGCCCGCAGTCAGGGACTGGCTCGTTCGACCCTTGTACGCCTGGCTCTAACCGGCTAAAGTATGCGTTTCTACACCGCTCGCCGGAATCGGCCCCAGAAGCTGGGCCGCTGGAGAATTGCCCCGTGGCAGGCACGAAAACCTATATCGCAAAACCGGGCGAAGTCGCCGAAAAGTGGTGGATGGTCGATGCGACCGACAAGGTCGTGGGACGACTCGCCAGCGACATCGCCATGATCCTGATGGGGAAGCATCGCCCCACCTACACCCCGCACGTGCTGACCGGCGATGCGGTGGTGGTGATCAACGTCGAGAAAATCCACTTCAGCGGCAACAAGTGGGCCCAGAAGGAATACTCTTGGTTCACGGGCTATACCGGCCTGCGGAAGGAATCGGCCGAGCGCCGCCTGACGCGCCATCCCGACCGCATCCTCCGCGATGCCGTCCGCCGCATGCTTCCCAAGAACAAGCTGGCCACGAGAATGCTGCAGCGGCTGAAGATTTACAACGGCACGGAGCATCCGCACCAGGCCCAGCAGCCGGAGCTGAAAGAGCTGGGCAAGAAGCAGTTCGGCACGCAGAAGTAGTTCGCAGCAAGCGAACAAACTGAAATCCCCACATCAAAAATCTAAACTCTGAAATTCAAGATGGTTGCCACGAAGAAAGACAGCATCAACGGGGATTCGCTCGGCACCGGCCGGCGGAAATCGGCGGTCGCTCGCGTGCGGATTCGTCCCGGCAGCGGCCAGATCGTGATCAACAAATTGCCGCTCGACCAGTATTTTCCGGTCTTCACCGACCGTCAAAACGTGCTCGACGCCCTCGAAGTGGCGGGCCAGCGCGAGGCGGTCGATCTGTCGATCCGGGTCCACGGCGGCGGCAAAACGGGTCAGTCCGGGGCCTGCCGAATGGGGATCGCCCGAGCCTTGATCGGCTTGAACGAGGAAACGTTCATCCCGCTGCGTAGCGCGGGCTTTCTGACCCGCGATTCGCGCATGAAGGAACGCAAGAAGTACGGTCTGCGTGGTGCCCGCCGCGGCGTCCAGTTCTCGAAGCGATAGCGCACGGGGCGCGGCCGTTCGACAAACGTATTTCAAGGCAGGCCCGTGGGGCCTGCCTTTTTTTGCGCCGACCCAGACGAAAGCGGTTTTCGACCGGTTTTCCCGATTAATTCGGATCGCCTTGAAGTCGCGCGGCGGCCGGCTCTCGTCCTAGGTATGATGGGAATCGCGTTGTGGACGTTTTCGCGACACCGGCGTCAGCGAGGCGGGATCGATGTTCCAGCGACAGGCTATTCTGGGTTGCGTGGCGTCCGTGACACTCGTCGCGCTGCTTTCCGCCCGCGGCCGTTGCCAGGAAGGGCCTGCCGCCGACAGCCTAGCCCCCCGGCAGCCGTTCGAGGCGCGGGCGGTCGAGCTGACGCTGGCCGACAAAAGCGTCTTGCGACTTTATCTGGCCGACGAGTTGATCGAAATCGAGACGCCGCACGGCACGCTCAAGATTCCGTCGGAAGACGTGTTGCGGATCGAGTTCGCCCAGCGATTGCCCGCCGAGATCGTGGAATTGCTCGCTCAGAAGCTGGCCCAACTGCGCGACAACGACCCCGAAGTGCAAAAAGCGGCCGGCGCCGAACTGGTTGCGATGCGCGAGACGGCCTACCTGGCCCTGCTAGGAGCGGCCGGCAGCGGCGATCCCGAACTGGCCCCCCATGCGGCCCTGGTGCTGGCGCGGTTGCGAAAGGCGGTTCCCAAAGAGGAGCTGGCCGCGATGCGCGACAGCGATTTCATCATCACTCCGGAATCGAAGATCGCCGGCCGCATCACGCACCCGCATCTCAAAATTCGGACGACCCAGTTCGGCGAGTTGCCGCTCAAACTGGCCGATGCCCGCAGCTTGCGGCATCAGTCGCTACTGACGGAGGCCGAATCGCGGGAAGAGATCGCCGCCCTGCCCGATCCGGGCAATCTCAAGGCCTACGAATCGCAACCAGGCAAAGTCCTGGCGTTTACCGTCAGCGGCGTCGCCGTTGGCGGAAATGTCTGGGGGACCGACGTGTACACGACCGATTCGCTGCTGGCGATTGCCGCGGTACATGCCGGCGTGGTGAAGGTGGGCGAGACGGGCGTGGTCCGCGTCAAAATGCAGGCCTCGCCCGCATCGTTCGCCGGTTCCACCCGGAACAACATCACCACCAGCAACTACGGCCGGTACAGCGGCGCGTATGAGATCCTCAAAGGGGATGACGAGTAGCCGTACAGTGCTCCTAGTGGACGTTCAAGGCTCAACTGACAGTCTGCCGGTCTGAAACACAATCACACGCCCACGCAAGCGTGGGACGTGGCACCCCATCAACTCAGCGTTGATCGTCCACTAGAATACGGGTTACTTTCGCAGCGACGCTTCCGACACGACGGGCGAGACCAGCGTCCCAATCCCTTCGATCCAAGCTTCCATCCGATCGCCCGGCTTGAGGAAGGTTCCGCTGGCGCTGCCGACGCCGGCCGGAGTGCCCGTGGCAATCAGATCGCCCGGTTCGAGCGTGACGATGTCGCTGACGAACGCCACCACGGCCGCTACGGGAAAGATCTGCTGGGCGGTCGTGGCGTTTTGTTTGAGGTCGCCATTGACGCTCAGCTTTATTGCCAGTTTTTGCGGGTCGGTCACCGCATCGGCCGACGCGATGCACGGCCCGCACGGGCAGAAGCTGTCGTGCCACTTGCCGTGCTCCCAATCGAACCACTTGTCGTTGCCGCGCTCTTTGCGGCCCGGATTGGGGCGAAACTTGCGATCCGAAATGTCGTTCACCACGGTGTAGCCGGCGACGTAATCGAGCGCCTCGGCCTCTTTCACATGCCGGGCCACGCGGCCAATGACGACGCACAGTTCCAATTCCCAGTCGATGCTGTCGGGCGAGACCTGCGGAATGACCACCGGCTTGAAGGGATCGGTCAGGGCGGTCGTCGGCGGCTTCATAAAGACGTAGGGAAACGTCTCGGCCCGCTGGGTCGCCTGACCGCCCCCTTCGGTAATGTGCTCGTTGTAATTCCCCGCGAGCAACAGCAGCTTGTTCGGCCGGGCGATGGGCCGCAGCAGTTCGATCTTGTCCAAAGGCAGCCTAGCCGCGGCCGGGACGCCCCCTTCGTTGCGAGCGGCCCAATCGGCGACCTGCTTGGCCGCCGCAAAGGCTTTGCCCGCGGGGGGCAGGTAATCGAGCAGATCATCGCCGCCGGGCAGATCCACGCCTTCGTGGGTCGCGTTTTTATAGGCATCGGCGGCGGCAGTCAGCGGAATCACGAACTTATCGTCGTATAGCCCAACCAGCGTTTTCTGATTGTGAAGGAAGCGGCACAGGCGCATGACAGGCTCCGGGGCTGGGGGCTCGGGGATCGGGCTGGGAACTCGGACCCGAATCCCCGAATCGTGACAGCATTGCCAGCGACGATCAAGCCTTGGCCCGACGCGCGGCGCGGCAAATTTTGCCGATTAGGTCGATTTTCTCGATTGCGCCGGCTTTTCCGGCCGATAAGTGCAACCGAGCGTGACCTTCCCCCGTTTGCGCTTTCACCCTGGGAATCGTTGCCATGATGGCTCGCTGGTTCGTTGGTTTTCTGGCATTTGCTTCGCTTGCGGGCAGCGGCTGCTGCTGCCTGGGTCCGCAGCCGGGCTGCAATACCTGCGGGCCGGGCGGCCCTGCCGGCGGCCCCTCTGCGCAAGGGGTGAACTGCTTTTGCCTTCCCAAACCGATCGTCTGGTGCGGCGAGTCCAACGAGTGCGGACCCGGCGGCTGCGGCTCGTGCGCTGGCCCGACCGATTGCGGCATTTTGCCCGCTCTCATGCGGGCCAGGACCTGCGGCAAAGGGTGCGGCGAGATTTATTGGGGCGAATGGATCAGTGATCCGCCCGATTGCTGCGATCCGTGCGATCCATGCCACGGCCAGTTTACCGGACCGCACGGCTATTGCAGCCTGGGACCGTGCCAGCGACTGCTCGCGGCGTTACACGGCTTCCGGTATTGCCCCAAGCCCTGCGGCTTTGAAAGCTGCGGCCCCTTGTGCAACAAGCCCGCCTGTAACGCCGGCCATGCGTGCGGCGACGTAGGCTGTTCGACTTGCGGCGGGGGCGAGCACGTCGCCGGTCATATGCCGGGCGAAGTCTATTACGAAGGAGCCGCCCCCGGCCACGGACACAGCCACGGTCAAAGCATCTTGAACGAAAACTGGGACCGCCCCGCTGGCCCCAAGCCGATTCCGGGCAAGCCGATCCACAAAGCCCAGCAGCCGAGACCGCTGAAAGTGGGCGCGGCCCAGCCCCCCGCTTACGGCCGGATGGTCAAAACAGCCGGCTATTGGGGACGATAGACGGGCAGCGCAGGGCCCAACGGGCGAAGTGGGCTGCGTTCATGGTAGATTGGCGAGCGGCAGGCGCAAGCCTCCCGATGGCGTCGCCTCGCAGATTCGCGCCGCTATCCGAGCCAAACCAATCGGGAAGCTGACGCATCCCGCTCGCCATTCCCGCTCGCCATCCATGTTGGGCACCTGGTCCACCGAAACCATCGCCGGCCACCCGTGCGACGTCTATGAACCGCCGCAGCGCAATCCCCACGGCTATGTGGTGCTGTACCTGCACGGCGTCCACATGAACCACATCAGCGACCACCCGGCGTTTCTCCGGGAGTTCGACCGGCACGGCCTGCCAGTCGTCGCCCCGCTGACCAAACGGAGTTGGTGGACCGACAAGATTTGCGAGGAATTCGACCCAAAAACCTCCGCCGAGCAGCATGTGCTCAAAAACGTGTTTCCCTGGATCGAGGCCCGCCATGCCAGCCGGCCGGGGCAGGTTGCCCTCTTAGGGACGAGCATGGGAGGCCAAGGCGCACTGCGTTTCGCGTACAAGCATCCGAATCTGTTTCCGGTTGCCGCGGCCATTTCTCCGGCCATCGACTTCCATCAGCGGTACAACGAAGGGGACGAGACGATCCCGCAGATGTATCCTGACCCGGAAGCGGCTCGCCAGGACACGGCCCTCTTGCACATTCACCCGCTCAACTGGCCGCGGCACCAGTTCTTTTGCTGCGACCCCGAGGACTACCGCTGGCACGAAAGCGCCGATCGCCTGCGAATGAAGCTCTGGTCGCTCGGTATCCCGCACGTCTGCGACCTGGAAACTACCGGTGGGGGCCACGGATTCGAGTATTACGACCGGATGGCCGAGCGGGCGATTAGCTTTCTGGTCGAACGCCTGGATCAAGAGCGGCGACGAATCGCGTAAGCAGCGCGGTGCGTGCAAGCTGTCGTCATCGCGCTGGCAAAAGTCACCGTTTGGAAGAAACGGCAAAACCGCTTCAATTGCTATCCAGCAACTGCCTGCGACGGAAAGTGCTGGCAAGGCGGTCAGAATAATCGTTACTGCTGATTCACAAAGCCATTACAGCGAATCGCGGCCGTGCCTTCGCTGGTCGGGTACAGCGTTTGCGTACCTCTCGGCTCCGGCTCGCTCGCTGCCAAATCGACCGAATTGTCAAGTGCCAGAAGCCAGCGGGCTGCTTGACGTTTCACCGCTGCTTGCGAACCGTTCTCTTGTCCGTACAACCCTCAGGACTGGCAAGATCGGCCTTCTGGCCGCGAGTTTCGTCAAGCGACGTAAACATAATCGTTGTAAGGTTCTTACGCGACGTTTAGATTCAAAGTTGCGGTGTTAAGTACGGCCAGCATGGCCAGCGGCGGGAACTCTTCCGCCGCTCGCCAGAAATCCTAACGCTTTCAGCTTGCGGCCCGCCCTCGCGAGACCGTTGGTTGTAGCCCTCGAGAAGCCTCATGAGTGCCGGACAATCTCAAGTCAGTTCCGAGTCGATCGAAAAAACCAAGCAGCAGATTCGCGGCTTGGTGGGCGAGATCGCGCAGCTTTCCAAAAGCGATCTGTCGCCGGAAGAGTTTTATGCCGCGTTCCTCCAAAGGGTGGTGCAGTCGCTCGCCGCCGTGGGCGGAGCGATTTGGATTCTGGGCGAAGGGCGGAAGGCCCAACTCGCTTATCAGATCAACCTCAGCGAAAAACTGCTCGACATCGACTCGGATGAAGCGGCCAAGCACTACCGCCTGCTCGATTACATTACCGCCAGCAAAACGGCCCAGCTCGTGCCGCCGCTGTCGAGTGCCGGCGACGAACGGATGGGGGGCAACCCCACGCGGCAACTGCTGGTGATCCATCCGCTCGGGCACGACGACGTAGTCGAGGGAATGATCGAAATCTTCCAACGGGCCGATACGCAGCCCGCCACCCAGCGCGGCTATCTGCAATTCCTCAAGCAGATGTGCGAGTTGGCCTCGGAGTGGTTCAAAAACCGCAAGCTCCGCGATCTTGGCGATCGCCATTCTCTCTGGGCCCAGGCCGACCAGTTCTCGCGCACGGTACACGACAGCCTCGACGTTCGCGAAACCTGCTACACGATCGTCAACGAAGGGCGGCGGATGCTCGGCTGCGACCGGGTCAGCGTCGCGATTCAACGCAATGGCCGCTGCGTGATCGAAGCGGTCAGCGGGCAAGATACGCTCGACAACCGCTCGAACGTCGTCACGCTGCTGGGCAACCTGGCGACCCGGGTGGTCAAATCGGGCGAGCCGCTGTGGTACGCCGGCTCGACGGAAGACATGCCGCCGCAGATCGAACAGGCGATCGAAGAGTACGTCGATCAGTCGTACACCAAGTCGCTGGCGGTCATCCCGCTCCGCAAAACCAAGCTGGTCGATAATTCGCCGCAAACCCCCGCGATCGAAGACGCGGCGCATACCGGGCAAATCGTCGGCGCCCTGATCATCGAACAGATCGAAAGCGACATTCCTCGCGACATTCTGGCCCCACGGTTGGACCTGGTGTACGAGCATAGCGCCCGGGCGCTGACCAACGCCATCGACCACAACAGCCTGTTTTTGATGCCGGTCTGGCGAACGCTCGGCAAAAGCAGGTGGGTCGTGCAGTCGCGCACGCTGCCCAAGACGATCACGATCGGCGCGATCGTGCTGTTGATCGTGCTGGCCTTGATCTTCGTTCCCTGGGATTTCGACATGCGGGCCAAGGGCTCGCTCGAGCCGGTTCAGAAGCGCGAAGTGTTCGCCTCGATGCCGGGCGACGTGATCGAGGTTGTTAAGGACCACGGCGACCAGGTTTTGAAGGGAGATAAACTGCTCGTTCTGCGCAACCCCGACCTGGCCATCAAGATCAAAGAGGTGGAAGGCAATCGGGACGCCGCGGCAGAGGACTTGAACTCACTGCGGAATCGCCTGAACGATGCCGGCCTCAAAATGACCGAGCAAGAGCGCAAGACGGCGCAGGGGCAATACGGCCGGGCCCAGGTCCAGTTCGACAGCTACAGCGAACAACTCGACTTGCTGAAACAACGTGCCGAGCAATTGGTCGTCCGCAGCCCGATCGCCGGCCGCGTGATCACCTGGGACGCCCGCCGGCTGCTGCAAAATCGCCCCGTCGAAACCGGCCAAGTGCTGATGACCGTGGCCGCCGCCGATTCCGGCTATGAAATCAAGCTGCACATGCCCGAGCGCCGCGCCCGGCACCTGGCCCGCGCTCGCGCGGCCTTGAAAAAGGAACATCCCGAGCAGGATCTGAAGGTCGATTACATCTTGATGACCGAGCCCGGCAGAACCTACACGGGAACGATCATCGAAGTGGCCGACGCGACCGAGCCGCACGAAGAGCACGGCAATGTGGTGCCGATCCGGGTCAAGCCCGACGAGGCGATCGCCACCGGTCGCCCCGGCGCCACGGTCACCGCCGACGTGCCTTGCGGCACGGCCCCGCTCGGCTGGTCGCTGTTGCACGAGGCTTGGGAGTGGCTCGAAGCGAACCTGTTCTTTTAGTCCGATTCTTTCCGCCAACTAGAACTCGCGGTTACACGGAAATTCAAAATGCTGACAGCTCGCACTTTTTCGATTCTTGCTCTGGCGACCGTCGCTGGATCGTTTGCCGCTGCGGCCCAGGCACAGCCGTCGTCCAGCGGCCGCCGCACCGTGGAGGTCAAAGGAGCGCTCGTCACGTTGATCGACGACGTTCGCGTTCCCGCCCAGGAAGCGGGCCGCCTGATGAAGGTCATGGTCAAGGGGGGCGAGATCGTTCCCGAAGGGTTCGTCCTCGCCGAGATCGACAACCGCGATACGATCGCCAAGGAAAAGATCGCCCAAGGTGAATACGAAGTCGCCCTCGCCACGGCCGCCAGCACCGCCGAGCTGGAAGTGGCCGAATATGCGGTCGAAGTCTCGAAGGCGGAATACGATTCCAACCTGGAAATCCGGGAAAAGAATGCCGGCGCCGTCAGCCTGACGGAGTTGCGTAAATTCAAGTTCCAATGGCAACGAGCCCTGGCCCAAGTGAAGGTCGCCAAATCCGACCTCAACGTCGCCAACCTGACGACCAAAATAAAAGAAGCCCAACTCGAGGCGACCGCGAACGAGCTGGCCCGCCGGCAAATCAAGGCACCCTTCCAAGGCGAAGTGAACGAGGTCTTCCGCCAGGTCGGCGAATGGGTTCAGCCGGGCGAACCGATCGCCTACATCGTCCGCTTCGATCGGGTTCGGGTGAAAGGTTTCGTTTATGCCAAGTCGGCCTCGCCGGTGGAACTGATCGGCAAGCCGGTCGAAATCACGGTGATCTCGGCCGGTGGCAAAGAGAAGAAGGTGCAAGGCAGGATCGACTTCGCCAGCTCGATCATCGAAGGCTCCGGCGAACTGCGCGAATTCCGCATCTGGTCGGAAATCGACAACGAGAAGTACGTCGATCCGGTCACCAAGAAAGAGGCCTGGACGATCCAACCTGGCGCCTCGGCCGACATGGTGATCGATTTGACCCCGCCGCCGCCGGCGAAGCTGACTGGCCCGCTAAAAGCGAACCCGGTCAAAGCGAAGGGAACGAAGGCCGTTCCGGCTGCTCCAGCAGCCGCTCCAAGTGTCTTTCGGCCGCGGTCTTCGCTAAGCACGTCCGGCTCGGATGAAAAAGTGGAGTCGCTCAAACCGGTCAGTTCGGAACCTGCGAGCAAGCCGCGGGTGCGGTAACCGTTGCTCGCGAAACCGCGCCTTCTCCAGTAGCTTTCACGATGACGACCCTTGCCGAAAGTTTGATCAGCAGCACCTCGCGTCCGTTGACGCTGCGGATGCGTCCCGACCTTTCGGCTCGGCGGCATCGCTATCACGGCCGCACGTTCTGGGTGGTGAAAGAGCCGGTCGGGCTGAACTACTTCCGTTTCCATGAAGAGGAATACGCCATCCTTTGCATGATGAACGGCCGTGCGAGCCTGGAAGAGATCAAGGAGCAGTTCGAAACCGACTTCGCCCCGCAAAAAATCACCTATCACGATCTGTTGCAATTCGTCGGCATGCTGCACCGCAGCGGCCTGGTGATCAGCGAATCGACCGGCCAGGGGCATCAGCTTCGCAAACGCCGCGACGAGAAGAAGTGGAAAGAGATGCTGGGCAAAATGTCCAACGTCTTCGCGCTTCGCTTTCGTGGAGTCGATCCCGAACGGTTTTTCAACGCCATCTATCCGTGGACCGGCTGGTTCTTCCGCTGGCCGACGGTCGTCTGCGTCATGCTGATCGGCCTGGCGGCGCTGACGCTCGTGGGCGTCAACTTCGACGAGTTCAGCCGCAAGCTGCCCGCGTTTCACGAATTTTTCGGCCCCAAGAACTGGTTTTATCTCGGCCTGACGATGGGGCTCGTGAAGGTGCTGCACGAGTTTGGCCACGGACTGTCGTGCAAACACTTTGGGGGCGAGTGTCACGAACTGGGTGGCATGTTGCTGGTGTTTACACCGGCCCTGTACTGCAACGTCTCCGATTCGTGGATGCTGCCCAACAAGTGGCATCGGGCGGCGATCGGCGCGGCAGGAATGTACGTCGAATTGTTCCTGGCCTCTGTGGCGACGTTCTGCTGGTGGTTTAGCGAGCCCGGACTGTTCAACCACGTCTGCCTGAGCGTGATGTTTATCTGC
>JBBDYF010000151.1:0-2543 GCA_040901775.1 Pirellulaceae bacterium
ACGGTCGCCGGCTTCGGCTTGGGAGGAGCATCGGACAGCAGGTCATCGACCGCGTCGAAGTGCGAGGCGCTCAGCGTGTCGCCCGCGCGGCGCGATTCGACAATCGCGGTAATTTCGCCCGACTGTTCGGGCCGCACCGTACCAGCAGCCGAGCCTGGCTCCCAGCCTGGGGGAGGCTTGACCATCACCATCCCGCCGCACTTGGGGCAGGCCAGTATCTGGCCAATGGCCGTTGCCTCGCGCACCTTGAGCCGCGATTTGCAAGTCGTGCAGTTGATGGAAAACAGGTCCATGCCGGAAGGTCAGGGGTCAGGAGTCAGGAGCCAGGAATCAGGGGTCGGAGGTCGGAGGTCAGGGGTTTCCTTTGGTTTTAGGTTTGGTCTTGCCTTTTGCTTTTGTCGCGGTGTTTTTGAGCACGAAGTGCTGCGGCAGCGTGTATTTTTTGGCGGTCGCGGCGGCCCGCGTCGTAATCAGGATGACTTGCTTGCCTGGATCCTCTGGGTCTGGGCCGATCACCCAGAGCAGTTTCTGCGCGGGATGATCGGGAGCGGTCGCTGCCGGGTCGGGGTTGGCCTTGCGGACCAGCGCCGTCAAGATGTCGGCTACCGTCTGATTCTCTTGCTTAAAGTCGCGCACCGTTTGGTTGCGGGTGATGCCGTCGGCCTGCAAATCTTCGCCAATGATCTTGATGGCGAACTCAAGCGATGACGATTTCAAATTGCCCTGCACGTCGGCAGCCAAATCGCGCATGGCAAACTCGAGCGACTGAGAATCGAAGCTATATGTCGTCTTGAGCTGCAACGCTTCTTCCAGCGTCTTGGGGCCCCCCGGCACGGGTGCCGCCGCTACCGCAACTGCCGTCTCCCCCGGAGCGGTCGCGATCAGCAACTCGCCCCCCAATACCAAATTATGAGCCGCGGCGATCGGCAATACCGTATTGACCACCGCCTGGTCGTTTTCGACGCCGACCCGCATCTGCCCGCGAAGTTGCCGGATCATCCCCGGATAGCGAAAGGCCAGCTTTTTCCAATACGCCGGGGGCGTGAGCTGCACGAAGTAGTCTTCGAGCCCGCCCGGCACCTGGTTCAGCCGCTCGCCGAACTCTGCGGAAAGCTTGTGCGGCTCTCGATCGAGCGAACCGAGCATCCGCAACTCGAAATAAAACTCGTTGCCCAGGTGCAGGCTGGAGAGCACCGCCTGCAAGCCGTCGCCCAATAGCCAACCCAGCGGCCGGCGCACCTTGGCCCGCTCGGCCGCGAACAACGGCTCGCCGTCGTCGTTAAACAGAAACTGCGGATAAACGAGCAGGTTGACGTGCCTGTCGCCGTCGATCGATCGTCGCAGCCGTTCCATATCGCGAATGAGAAGGGGCGGGTTGCCCGCCAGCTTGGCCACCTCAATCACATCGCGGGGCGCTGCCATCAGGAAGGTCCGCTCGGCTGCGGGCGAACTGCTGATGTAATACGCTCCGGCCGCACCGGTGTAGTACGTGGCCATCCCCTCTTGCGCCGGCGAAGGATTCTTCCATCGCGAGAGCAACTGCTCGGTCGTTTGCGGCTCGCGCGTCTTGACGACGAAGCTGGTTCGCGGGAACTGGGCGTCGTTGTTGTGCAAGGAAACGATCAATTGCTCGATCTCTTCGAGCGGAAAGCCGGCAGCCGCTTCCCACGCCGCGCGCTGCGTCGCAAACGTGGGCCCCAGCGCGGCGAGCACCTTGGCCCCTTCTTCGCTGGCCAGCAGTTCGGCCGGGCGCACGATCAGAAAGCACTGCCCTAACGGCGGAACGCAGTGAAAGCTCACCGGCTGGCCCGTCGTGGGAGAGGCCCACAGCAGGTTGCCGTCGTCGGGAATCACTTCCTGTTGAAAGCCAACGTTCGTGGCAGCCGGCCCGCCGCTGCCGGGCGGGCTTGCGGGGGGAACATCGTTCGCCGGGACGACCGCCGGCTTGTTTGCTTCGGCTTTCGCATTCGCCACCTTGACCGCGGGACCGCCTCCATCGTCCGGCGGCGGAATGTCGTCGGGCTTAACGACTTCCACCACCTCCTTCAGCAACGAGAATCCGCCCAGCATGTTGAAGCCGACGATCCCTGCGACGGACAGCAGCACCACTAGCACCCCGCCGATCACCAGGTTGCGCCGCTGCTGGTCCTGGCGACGTTTGAGGATCGCCGCGGCACTGTCCGTGGGGCGTCGTTTGCCACTGATCGCCAGTTGGATGCCCGGCCCTGCCTCTTTCACCTCCGCCGCAGCGCTCGCGGCTGACAGCGCAACCGGTAGGGCAGCCGCTTGTCGCTGCCGGAGCAAGGCTTCGTAGCTGGCCAGCGTGGGCGGCGGCGCGGGGGGAGTTGCCTGCAGCGCCGCCGGCTCGACGAATGGCGCGAGCTGCTCGGCCACCACCTCCGCCGACTGATAGCGCACCGCCGGGTTCTTGGCCATCATGTAGGCCACCCGCTCGGCCAGCGGCTGCGGCACTCCAAACGGTTCGAGCGGCTGGATCGGCTCGGCGGCGTGTCGTGCCATTTTCTGCTGGATCGTCCCGCCCG
>JBBDYF010000151.1:2553-3490 GCA_040901775.1 Pirellulaceae bacterium
GCATTTCGTAGAGCGAGCAGCCGAGGGCGTAAACGTCGGCCAGCGGATCGGGCATGCGGCCGGGGCTGGCGAGTTCCGGGGCAAGATAGTCGCCCGCCAGCGCCAGCCGGTCGGCAGACTCCGGGCGCGACGGATCGAAGTGCGCAGGCGGCTGGTGAGCATCGAACAACAGTTTGACGTTGCCGGAAGTTTTTCCAATCGCTTCGAGCAGCAGGTTGGCCGGACGGACATTGCCGTGCGTTCGCCGGGACTGATGCATTTGCGCCAGCCCAATCGCTGCCAAACGGGCAATCCGGCAAGCTTCCTGCGGCGGCAGGCGACGGCCCGCCAGATGTTCGTCCAGCGCTGCCCCGCGAAGATCTTCACCCGCCAAAAACTTGAACGATCCCAGATCGACCGCTTCGTAAGCGCGCTGCACGTGCGGCGAAACGATTGCCGAAGCCACCCGAACCTGTGCCACGCAAGCGGCCCAACCCGGCGGGTCGGCCACCAGCGGCCCGTTCAAAAACTGCAACAGCACCGGATGTCCCGACGGGGCGTGGACCGCTCGAAACTGTCCCGACAGCCGCCCCTTCTCGATCCGGTCGTACACCTTATAGTCGCCGTATTGAAACGGCCCCGATCGACCGGCGAGCAGAATGTTGGTCTGGTATTTGCTCAACACATGGCGCGCGACGAGCCACTCTGCCAGTTGTGCCGCGCTGGCTGGGTCCGATTTCGCATGGGCCTGCTGAAAGTCGGCCACCAATTGCGAACACTGATCGGGTGCCAGCAGGCGGCTTTCCTGCAACAGTTGCCAAAAGACGGGGATCGAAACGCTCAAGAGACTTCATCCTGTTCCGTGGGCGCGGGCGAATAACGGCTGGCAGCGGATGCAGCGCGCAGGTTACGCGCACAGCCTCGGCTAAACGTGACGCCCAGCCAAGCTTACCTTCCT
>JBBDYF010000152.1:0-23809 GCA_040901775.1 Pirellulaceae bacterium
AAAACAACCACCGTGCTAAACTCCAAATCCAGAACCTGGCGCTGTCCAACTAGTGGCGACAGCCGAAGACTAGCGACGAAAGATTACAGAGCAAAGCATTACACAAGAAACGAAAAAGCCCGGCAAATCCGGGCTCGATTTCACTAGATTACACTGGTTACAGATAAGCGTCTGCAATCTTTTTCGTTCACTCAGACGGTTTGCAAAGGTCCGGATAGCGGCTCTTGATCGTGCTCACGTAGGCCACACCGCAGCCAGCTTCTGACGCGATTTCCTGTCGGTCAGTCATGCCGCGGCGGAAGCAAGAAATCACCGATCGAACGCCGCCGGATCGAATCCCTGTATAAACGGATGGAGGCTCTTCTGTGACCTCGGCTTCATTCCCATCGCGCGCGACTTCCTGAAGATGATCGTAGTGATGCGGTCGCAGCTCGCTTTCGCCATCATGCGGAAGACGATCCCAGCCCAGCAGCGATTCGACCAGTTCCAGCCGGATCATAATTATGGAGTCACCGTCCAGCGGCTCGAGCGATAGTCCCCAGGACGGCAGCAAATCAGCTTTCTCTTGCCACGCCTCCGCCAGTTGTTTCTCGTCAACGAAAGGGGACTCTACGGTCGCAGAAATCTCTTTGTCGATATAGCGACCGGGATCTATTAGTTTCCAGAGACAGGCCTTTTGAACTTTCAGTAAGCCAGTGGCCGCGTGATGAAAACTCTCGGCAGCGACGTTTCCAACCCTCGCTGGCCGAATCGCTTGGGATGCTTGGCACATCCGTAGGTAGCCAGCGGTAAAGAACTCTCCCAGTCTGGCAAACTCCCTTTCGGTTTCAGGCTCCGAATAATACAGATTCACCAAGCTCCGAACGGCCAAGTGCTGGCCAATGATGTCGTTCACTTCCTGCTCGGAAGCACATTCACCGACCAGGGACAAGACTTCAAACTGCCACAAAAGAATACGGCTGAATCGCCGCAAGTCGCGCGGGACGGTTGCCGCTGGTAAATCGCTCATCGTGCATCCCTTTCAGCCGGGCCGGCCAGCCGACGACGCGAAGGGATGCTACGCACCATCGGCCGGCCACGCGGGGATCAGCCGCAAGCCCAGCAAGTCCTACCTGGCCACCCAAAATAACACCCAAGCCCGGCCACTTGCGAGCGTAGGCGAATGGATGCCCCTTTGTACTATCCCCAGAAAGACAGCATATCCGATGATGGTCTAAGTGTGGTTGCATGATTCTCTGGCGTTGCAAATCCGCCATCGTCGGTTCAACTCCGACCAGCGCCTCTTGTTGTTTTTAGGCCGTAAATCCGCAATTTGAATCGACTTGCGACGCAAGTCGTCAACCTTGACGTGAGCGTACCGCCCAATCGTCAAGGTCGGCGTAGAGTGCCTAGCTAACTCTTGGGCCACCTTGACCAAGGCCCCGCCGTTGACCAGCCCGCTAATGAACGTGTGCCGGGTGGCGTGAAAGTCGGCTACCTCCCCAGCCGCGTTGCGGTACGACAGCCTAGCAGGTAGGTCAATTCATCTGCCGACAATTCGCGACGGACATGCCACCGGTCGGTCGCTTCATTGAATGCTCGCAACCCGCGGGCAAGAAGGCGATGGGCATCGACCACTTCCTCCGCGGCTACCACCTCCGCGTGGGCGACCGGCTGGGAGCGGGGTGAGTACCGACTACTGCCGCGCGGAAAACTATCGAACAGGTTGGGTTACGGGCTGGTAGGTTTTGAGGAACTCGATAGCCGCGGCCTTGTCGCGAAAGTTTCCTCGGATCGAGTCGCCATTGTTATAGCGGACTTCGATTTCGTATCGTTCCAGGGGCTTGTTGCCGCCGCCGTCCTCGTAGCCTTCGACAAACCGAATTGCGTCGTCAACCGTCAGAGATTCATGCGACTCGCCGTGTAGGGCCAGAATCACGATGCGTTCAATTTGACGGGACATGGCAATGGCCAGAGAGCGGACAAACTCGTTCACTTCGTTCTGGTGCGCCTTAATCAAGCCGGCAGCAAGCAGCCGCTTGCGGGACTCGGAAAGTCCTTCATAGCCATCCACCTTGGCCTGGAAATCTTCATCTGGAGTTTTCTCATCGTAGGCGGCGTCAATCTTGAACCGCCGGAAGACTGCGACCACGGACTTGTAAGGCATGTGGATAATTGTAAAGTTCAGCGATTTAAGTTGGGTCAGGGCCCCTCCCGTGAAGACACCCGCCAGGACTGCTCCCTTAAATGGCCCCGAATTTCGATAAGTCTCGGCAAGTGGCTCGATCGCCCCCTGAATCTTTTGCACTTTGTTGCGAGAGTGCTTGGTGTATCTTCGCCAAGCGGTTTCAATGAATGCCGCCGGCATTCCGATCCTGTGAGGCGTGCCGCCTCTTTCGAGCACGAAATCCAGGTCGTGAGCGTTGCCGTTCAAGTCCAACCATGAGCATTTTTTGCCCCGCCGACAGGGACGATCCCCCTTTTTATCGAGATATAGTCCATGCTCTCTGGCAAACTGTTGCAGCACGGGCAACGTAGCGGCCTCCAAAACTTCCCCGATGATTTGGCCGAATCGGTGCGCCGGAGATTGTGCCATCCTTAGCTCTCCACCCACAAGCGACCTTCTTGCAGCGGCACGCGGTGCTTACGGTTTTTCCACTTCACATTGCGATCGCGTGTACGTTCGAAGCGGAAAGACTTGAACCCCGCTGATTCGGCCAGTCTCCCCAACCAAGGAATGACCGGGACATAGACGCCATACGGCGCCGAATCGCCCACCACGAAACAAACTGTGGCCTCGGGGCTGCAAACTCGCCGCAACGATCTCCACACTTGCGCCAAATCGCGGAAGTAGCAGGCGACCATAAGGTGATAGGTCTTCTTTCCCCCCTTGTTCTTGCGGACTTCTCCCAATTCTTCGCAAACGCTCCGAATCTCTGCGGCGATGGGACGCAGTTCCTCACTCGTCAGAATTTCCTCAAGGTTAACGGCGCGCTCAGGAACGTGCTGGGAACAAGAGCGAACTAGATGCCGCCGCACCGACGCCTGCAGGTCTCCCCAACCATCAATTTCCCGTAGAAAAGACATTTCAAGACGCGTGGCATCGGCGTAATCGTAGTTGTTGGGATAGGGCGGCGATGTGATGACAAGATTCCAGCCCGTGGGAACGTCGTTGCACGTTCTGGCGTCAACTTCTGCAAAGCCAGCCCTCGGGCCGGAGAGCGATTGTCCCGCGATCATATCCCGATGGAACATTCGAGCCGTTTCTTCGAATGCCGAATTCACGTCCTTCGGCGCGTGCTTTTGCTTCCTCGGAAGCACGTATTGCCATGGTGCCGTGCCAGCTTTGGAGGTCTTGCGAAGGATTGAAACAAGTGTGAGCCAAGCCAGTCGGGAAGCCGGGGTATCGTCGTCCACCTCGGCCCATGCCCGTCGCAATGCGTCCAGGTCGGCTAACGGCGCTTCGTCGTAGCACTTATAGATCAAGGGCGGATAGCCACTTGTATCGGGCGTTTGCCTTTTCGCCACTTTGCGAAGCTCGCGAACCTTTCCCAGGTAGGCGTCAGGATCGGTTCGCCAATCGAGCTTAGCCCTCGTCATTCGACAGACGAAAGGATGGGAGTCAATGCCGAAACTTTCGACGCCCAGACTTTCGGCTGCAATCAACGTCGTCGCCGAGCCTGCGAATGGATCGAAAACCCGCACGGGGCCGCGATCCCTGTAGTTGCGGATAACTTGCTCGACCCAGTCCGCGGAGAATCCCGCGCTGTACCGGAACCACCGGTGGACAGGCAGGGCCATGTTTTTTACGAACGTCGATGAGGCCGCGCCCGAAGTAGCCGACTCGTCCACCACGTCCGGTATGAGCAAACGTTGTTTCCGTACCAACATAGACAATCCATTAAACAAAAGTTCCGTGCAGTCTAAGGATTGTACTGCTTGGACCGTCGGGCCGAAACGCCGCGCTAGCTGGCGGACCTACTCCGGATGCAATCGGCGCCATCACTTCCCCACGCAGTACAAATGCTTTTCGCCCCGGAGGAAGAGTTGGCCTTGGCTGATCGCGGGCGAGGCGTAGCAGTATTCGCCCAACGGGTTTTCGGCGATCGTGTCGAGTTGCGGGCCTGGGCGAACGACTTTCATGACTCCGTCGTCCGCCAGAAAGTAGGCCAGCCCCCCGGCAGAGACGAGCGACGCGCTATAGTGCTTTCCCAGCCGCCCGGTCCATTGCAGCTTGCCCGTGCGGGCTACGTAGCACGAGGCGATGCCGTTGTCGGCTGCGACCAGCAGGTAGGGGCCGCAGAGCACGGGCGAAGGGACGTACGAGCAGTTCTTCGTCGTCCGCCAAGCGATCTGTTCGTCGCCCACCTTGCCGCGGCCGTCGGGCTCGATCGCCAGGATGTGCCGTTCGGGAAAGCCGGCGGTCAGATAGGCCAATTGGCCGTCGAACACCAGCGAGGCGACAAACTGCTCGGTGGGTCCATCCATCAGCCAGTGCTGCCGGCCGGTGCGCGGGTCGTAGCTCGCCACGCACTTGCTTCCCGCCAGGATCATTTGCGTGCGGCCGTCTGCCTCGCAGATGATCGGCGTGACGTAGCTGCGGGTGTTGTTTTCGCGCGGGGTGCGCCACAGTTCCTCGCCTGTTTTCTTGTCGAGCGCCACCAGGTAGCCGTCGCCGTCGTGGTCGCCGTTGACGATCAGCTTGTCCTCGAACAGGACGGGCGAGCTGCAAAAGCCGTGCGTGCTGGCAAAGCGGCCCGGCCGCGCGAGCCACTTTTTCTTCCCCTCGAAATCGTAAGCGGCAACCACCAGGTCGCCTGGCGTTTGCTCCTTCTGGCTGGCGAAATCGGCTTCCAGAAACGAAACATAGACCAGCTCGCCGTCGGTGGCCGGAGTGCCCGAGGCAAAGCTGTTGAGCGAGTGCTTCTTTTCCAGCGGAGCCGACAGCACGACCTGTTGCCAAAGGATTTTGCCGGTCGTGCGATCGAGGCAGACGAGCGCCCGCTGGCCCTGCTCTTCCAGGCAGGTCGCCACGAACACCCGCTCTTGCCAGACGATCGGCGACGAGTGTCCGCTGCCGGGAATCGCCGTTTTCCAGGCGATATTCTCGCCGCTCACGCCGTTCCAGTGGGTTGGAAGGCCCGCTTCGAGGCTGGTTCCGTCGCCGCGCGGGCCGCGCCAGCCGGGCCACTGCTCGGTCGAAGGCTCGGCAGCAAAAGAAGGGGCGAAGATCGCGCAGCAGAGGAAAATCGAAAGCAGACGAGTCATGGCGGGAACCTGGGCGGAAATTGTTAGAGGGCAGGCTGACTCCCATCGTAACTGGCGTCCACCGGTCGCTGGAACAGGCGATCGTGGATTCTTCGTTAGCGATTTGTCCAATTTCACATGGCCGCCGGACGAACGACAGCAAAATACCAGACGATCACAAAGACGATCCCCAGGTTGAGCACCAGGCCGATGGCGGCGATCGTCGCCGTATCGAGCGACTTGCGGCGCAGGCCACCCGCAAGGGCCGCGATCCCCACGGCGATTCCGGCCAGCACGACCAGCAGACTCGACCAATCGACGAGCCAGCCCAGGCGGCCCGGCCCGGCACCGGCGCGGGCAGCGATCTGGCTAAAGACGCAGTTGAGCGTACACGACACAAAGGCCGCGGCGATCGACGCCCGTGCGAGTTGCCGGGGCCAGTCCGCAGCGCGCGAACGTGGAGCGACGCCAGTCATTCGATGGCGGTCTCCGCCCGCGTGCTTCGGCCCAGGAAAGCGCCGTCGAGCATCGCCGCCAACGGGCGAAAGTAGGCGTTGTAGGTGGACATCAGGCTGGTCGGCACGCGCAGCGCCAGCGGCGCGGGGCGCGAGGCAAGCCATTCGCCCCCCGTCACGCGGCAGCTCGTGGCAAGCAAATTGCGGGCCTGCTCGGCCCGCGCGGTGGCATCGCCGCGCCACACCACCTGCGGCTGCTCGCCGGCCGAAAACAGGATGAGCCGTTGGCCGACACCGAGCAGCCACAATCCGCCGGCGGGCAATTCCGGCTTGACTCCCTCGGGCCAGTCGAGCGAGATGCCGCCGTACAGAAAGCGGGCCTGCTCGCCCGGCTCCAGCAAATCGAGCGCGGCGCGGGCGATCGGCGGGGCGAACTTGCGAACCGGCGCCTCCGGCGCAAATCGCTGCGCCAAAAGCGACGAATATTGCTTTTCGAGCAGCGACTGCATCAGCTTGCGATCGCGCCGCAGGTAGATGGCCACGTCGCTGAGCGTTTCCTCGGTTTGGGCGTCGCGCGGCGTGGTGCGGGCGTGCAGGGCCGCCAGGTCCTCGAGATAGACGCTCACCAGGTCGCTCTCCGGATCGAGATCGGGGTGCTCGAAGAAGAAAGGGGGATTCTCGACGAGCGCGGCCAGCACCTGTTCGCGATCCCCGTCGGACAATTCGGCCAGCAGCCGCGCGCCGGTCAGGTGCTGCCGCAAGTCGCTCGGCTCGAGCTGCTTGGTGGCGATCAAAAAGCTGGCGAGCGAGCGGAGGGCGTCGTCGATTTGCTGCCGGACCGAGACGTTCGTGGGGCCGAGGGCCACGGTCATCTTGATCCCCAGGCGATCTTCGGCCTCCTGCTTCCACTTCTGCACGCGATCGGTCGTCTTGCCATGCACGAACGCTTCCAAAAATTTCTCCAGCCGCTGGGCCACCGCGTGCCGCTCGTCCATCGTCAAAAATTGGGCCGCTCGATATTGTTGCGGCCGGGCCGATTTGTGACTGGCCAGCGAGCGGTACAAAAAGATGCGGTCGTACTCGCTGCGTAGCTCGAGCACGCCAATCTCGCGCAGCGCATGCGACAGGCTGTCGCGCGACAAGGGAAATAGCGACAACAGTTCGCTCAGTTCGGCGGCATAGATCCAGTTGGCATCGCGATGGCGAAAGTTGCCGCCATACACGCCCGCCACTTCGTAGCCGATCACCCGGACCAGGCTGCTCAACAAAGCGAGCGCCTGGCGATTGACCAGGTGCGTCGCCACCGCCGTCGCCCCGCGCTGGCTGAGCGAGCCGACGAACCACCAGGTTCCCAGGGCCAGCGGGTTGGCGCCGAGCGCGAACCGCCCCAAATACCAGGCGGCGTTGACGTAGGGCCAATACGGCTCGGACGATTTATACATCTGCCACGCTTTGACCGCATTGCGAACGTAGCCGTACAGCGTGTTCAGGCTGGCGTCTTTCACGTTCAGCGGCAATTCGTCGAGCACGACCAGCAGTTGCAAGCACGCTCTGCTGGTGCCGCGCAGGATGCGGGCCGTGCTCGCTTCCAAGAGGGGCCGCTCGACATCGGGCCGATACACCAGCACCACCTTGTGAACCAGGGCGAAGATGTCGTCCCGGATAATCATGGGCTGCACCTGCCCTTCGATCGCGTACTCGTTGGCCAGGATTTTTTCGTAGAGCAGCTTCGTTTCCGCCTTCAACAAATCGTTGAGCTGCCGGTCTTTGCGAGCCAAGTCGGCCAACTCTTCGTCGTCGGGCTCGCCGGGCGATGGACCGATCGCGGTGCGCGGCGAGGCCAAATCCACCGGCTGCGGAAACTCGGTCCATTCGTGATACGCGACCAGGCGGTCGGCCAGCGCTTGCTCGCGTTTGCCCAGCCGCGAGGCTTGCTGCGACAGTTCTTGTTCGACGGCCCGGCGCAGTTCCTCGACCTGGGCCCGCTCGTTGTTCAGGCGGAATTCGTCGTCGGCCAGCCGTTTGCGCAGGGCTTCGAGCTCGATCTCCGTCCGTCCCAACTCGCGCCGGAACCAAAAGACGGCGGCCAAGGCGACGAGGCCCCCCACTTCGAGCAGCACCTGCCACCAACCGAGGGCCCGCCAGTTGACGGCAGCGACGATCCAGACGGCCAGCACTCCGGCCGAGACGAGGAGGATCGGAACGAGATGCCAACGCTGCACGGGCATGGGAGGCGGCCAAGATGTTTGCGGGGGACGACCGCAATTGTACGCCCCACGGGCCGCGCGAGTACGAGGGGGGGGCGAACCGCGGGATCGTCAGAATTCACTCGCCCGCTCTGCCGGAAATGCCGGCCTATCTCGATCCCGATAGCTACGTGCCGGTACCGCTCGAAGCAACTTATGCGACGGCCTGGATCAATTGCCCCGACGCGATGCGCGAGCTTATCGAGCGGGGAGAGCAAAATGGACTCGCGGAAGAGACATACCAACCTGACGCGTAAGCGAGGGACCGCGATAGTCCCTCGCTCACGCGGACGATAGTCCCTCGCTCACGCGGGCGATAGTCCCTCGCTCACGCGGGCGATCGTCCCTCGCTCACGCGGGCGATCGTCCCTCGCTCACGCGTCGGGTTAGTGTCATCGCGAATGCCTGGCGATTGCCTAGCGCGTGCGGGTGCTCGGACCGAAGCGGCGCTTGCGCGCTCCCCCTCCGGCGTATCCACCACCAGCAGCGCCGCCGCCGCCGCTCGACTTGCCACCACCGCCGCCGCCGAAGCGGGGCCGCGCGGAGCCAAAGCGATTCTGACCTTGCGGCTGCCGGCTGGCGTGGGGACGCGGGCCGCCACCACTGTGCGAACGCTGCTCGGTGCCGTGATCTCCCGGATCGCCGCCGGCGATTGTCAGCGATTGCCGCGTCAGCCGTTCGATCTGGCGCAGCATCGACCGCTCGTCTCGATCGCAAAAGGTAATGGCAATGCCTTCGGCACCCGCGCGGCCGGTGCGGCCAATGCGGTGAACGTAAATCTCCGGCGTCAGCGGCAATTCAAAGTTGACCACATGCGAGACGCTGTCGATATCGAGCCCGCGGGCGGCAATGTCGGTCGCCACGAGCACGGGAGGATTCGGCGCTTTGAACATCGCCAGCACCCGCTGCCGAACCGCCTGGCTTTTGTTTCCGTGGATCGCACAGGCGCGAATCCCTTCCAGCTCGAGCCCTTTCACCAGCTTGTCGGCACCGTGCTTGGTGCGGGCAAAGACCAGCGTGCGGCGGGTCTGTTGATCGCGAATGTAGTTGGCCAGCAACTTCAGCTTGGCCCCCTTATCGACAAAATAGACCGACTGCGCGACCCGTTCGGCGGTCGTCGCTTGCGGGGCCACATGCACCTCGACCGGCTTCTGCAGCCACTGCTCGGCGAGTTGCCGGATTTCGGGCGGCATCGTGGCCGAAAACAGCAGCGTCTGCCGCTCGCGCGGGCAGCGACCGACGATCCGTCGCAAGTCGTGGATGAAGCCCATGTCGAGCATCTGGTCGCCTTCGTCCAAAATCAGCACTTCCACGTGGTCGAGCTTGACGTAGCCCTGGTTCATCAGGTCGAGCAAGCGGCCCGGCGTGGCGATCAGGATATCGACGCCATGCTGCAATGCGCGGACCTGAGGCATTTGGCCAACGCCGCCATAAATGGCCGTGTGGCGCAAACCCGTGTGGCGGCCATAAGCGCGAAAGCTATCCGCGATTTGCGACGCCAGTTCGCGCGTCGGCGCGAGCACCAGCGCGCGGATCGCCCGGCCCCGTTCGCGGGGACGGGAACCGGCGGTTGAGAGCCGCTGGAGCGTGGGCAAGGCGAAGGCGGCTGTCTTGCCGGTGCCCGTTTGGGCGCAGGCGACCAGATCAAACCCCGCCAAGATCGGCGGGATCGCTTGAAGCTGGATCGGCGTGGCGACTTCGTAGCCTTCGTTCTGAACGGCGCGGAGCAAGGACTCAGACAAATTCAATTCTGCGAAACTCATTACTGTACTGACCCAACGCGTTGGCGAGGGGCTCCTTAGTTAAACCCTGCAACCAGCGAATAAACGCCGCAGCAGAGGGGCACCTTCCGCGCACAAGCGCGGCGGCGCTACAAAACCTACGGAGAAAACGACCGATCTTCTCCCGACTTGCGTCACGTCTCGCGATCCGGGCGGCCCACCCCAAACAGGGACGAACCACCCACGCGCAAACTGGGCTCAATGGCCTCGGCCTGACGCCAAGGAGCAAGAGAATCAATGCGGTCGAAAGCCAGATACCAGGGCACTAAGAGAAGGGGCCCCAGTCGCTACAGACGAAGCAAATGAACACAGCCGGGCAGTTTGAGCGCGTCGGCTGGTCTCGCACCTTTGTAAGTCATCAATATTAGCGTCACCCGCCAGCCAGTCAAGGGCGTTGCCGGACGATTTTGGGCTGTACTTCTGGCTCCCGCCGGTATCCGAGAATCCTGGGTCATCGCTGTTTCACTACGAACACCCCATGCTGTTGCCGCAGTTGTGGCAGAGGTAGCAGTTGCCGTTGCGGACGGTGATCGCGCCGCAGTTGTCGCAGCTTGGGGCGTCGAGCTGGAAGCGGGCGAACTGCTCGCTCCGCGGGCTATGCGCACCCGCCTCGGGGCCGCCGTTGCCGTCGATCCGCAGCTCCGATTCCGCCTCGACCTTTTTGCCGGCGCCGTTGGTGTGGCCGTTTGTCCCGGCGGCATGACCACCAGCCGGCAGCGGCTTGGCATCAGCCTGAGGGGCGGAGACCATCGCCGCAGTCACTCCCTGACCGGCTGAGGGCCCGCTCGCCTTCGTGGCGGCGGGCATGCGCGCTGGGGCGTCGTCGTCGTCCACCGTCAGCGGCATCTTGCCGAGGGCGCTGTTCGCTTCCCGGAATCCTTCGAGAAAGCGAATCCCGATCCAGCGGAAGATGTAGTCGATCACGCTCTTGGCGATGCGAATGTCCGGATTGGTCGTGTGACCCATCGGCTCGAACCGCATGTGCGAAAACTTGTTGACCAGGTCCGACAGCGGCACGCCGTATTGCAACGACATCGAAATGGCGGTGCCGAAGGCATCCATCAGGCCGCCGACCGTCGAACCTTCCTTGGCCATTGTGATGAACAGTTCGCCCGGCCGGCCGTCGTCGAACATGCCGACGTTGATGTACCCCTCGTGCCCCCCCACGTTGAACTTGTGGGTCACCGAGTTGCGCGTGTCGGGCAGCCGTTCTCGCCGCGGCTTCGAGATGATGACGACTTTTTCTTCTTTCTTGTCGTCGGCCTTGGTGTTGAGCGGCTGGCTCTGCTTGCTGCCGTCGCGATAGATGGCCAGGGCCTTGAGCCCCAGTTCCCAACCCCAGAAGTAGGCGTCGGCAATGTCGGCCGGCGTCACGTCGCTGGGCATGTTGACCGTTTTGCTGATCGCGCCCGAAAGGAACGGCTGGGCGGCGGCCATCATCCGCACATGGGCCCGCCAGTTGATGCTGCGGATGCCATTGGCCGGCTTGAATGCGCAGTCGAACACCGACAAGTGCTCGGACGTGAGATTGGGGGCCCCTTCGATCGTGTCCTGATCGTCCACATGCTTGCAGATGCTCTTGATCTGCGGATCGTCGTAGCCCAGCTTGGCCAAGGCGAGCGGGACCGTCTGGTTGATGATCTTCAGCACGCCGCCGCCGGCCAGTTGCTTGTACTTGACCAGGGCAATGTCGGGCTCGATGCCGGTCGTGTCGCAATCCATCATGAAGCTGATCGTGCCCGTGGGCGCGAGCACCGTTGCCTGGGCGTTGCGATAGCCGACCTTTTTGCCCAAAGCGAGCACGTCGTCCCACAGGTTGCGGGCGGCGTCCTGCAGGTAGTCGGGGCCGGCCGGGTTGATCGCCTCGACCGCCTCGCGATGCATCTGCATTACGCGGAGCATCGGTTCGCGATTCTTGTGAAAACCCTCGAACGGGCCGACGACCGCCGCCATTTCGGCGCTCGCCAGGTTGGCCGAGCCGTGCAGCAGCGAGGTGATCGAGCCGCACATGCTATACGCCTCTTCGCTATCGTAGGCGTGGCCCTCGCTCATGATCAGGCTGCCCAGGTTCGAGTAGCCCAGGCCCAGCGGCCGGAAGGCATGGCTGTTGCGGGCGATGTCGGCCGTTGGATAGCTGGCGTGATCGACCAGAATTTCCTGGGCGATGAAGTAGATGCGGCAGGCGGCCTTGAAACGGTCCACATCGAACGAACCGTCGGCTCCGTTTCCAGCAGCTCGCCGGAACTTGAGCAGGTTGATGCTGGCCAGGTTGCAAGCCGTGTTGTCGAGGAACATGTACTCGCTGCACGGGTTGCTGGCGTTGATCCGGCCGCTATTGGGGCAGGTGTGCCAGCGGTTGATCGTGGTGTCGTACTGCACGCCGGGATCGCCGCACTGCCAGGCGCACTGGGCCATCCGCGTGAGCAGGTGCCTGGCTTCCCAGGCGGGGCCTTCCTTGTTCGGATCGGTCACCCAGTGCGTGGCCCACCTTTGGTTGTTCTTGACCGCCTCCATGAACTCGTCGGTCACGCGGACCGACAGGTTCGCATTCTGGAAGAGGATCGAGCTGTACGCCTCGCCGTTGAAGTTGGCCTCGTAGCCCCCCTTCTCGATCAGGCAGTGGGCCTTCTTTTCTTCCTTCCACTTGCATTCGATGAAATCGAGGATGTCGGGGTGCCAGATCTTTAGCGACTGCATCTTGGCGGCGCGGCGGGTTTTGCCGCCGCTTTTCACTACGGCCGCGACCTGGTCATAGACCCGCATGAACGAGAGTGGGCCGCTCGGCTTGCCGCCGCCGGCGAGCTTTTCGCGGTACGAGCGGAGCGTCGAAAGGTCGGTCCCCGTGCCGCTGCCGAACTTGAAGAGCATGGCCTCGCTGGTCGCCAGGCCCATGATCGATTCCATGTTGTCTTCGACCGACTGGATGAAGCAGGCCGACCCTTGCGGGTACTCGTAGGGGTTTTCGGGCTGTTCGACCTCCATCGTGTCGGGATTCCACCGCCAGTTGCACTTGGTTCCCGTGACGCCGTATTGATTGAACAGCCCCACGTTGAACCAGACGGGCGAATTGAACGCCCCATGCTGGTTGAGGCACAGCCAAGTCAACTCGCGATAGAATTGCTCGCCATCTTCGGGAGTGGCAAAGTAGCCGTCGGCGGCGCCCCAGTCGGCGATCGTCCGCGTGACCCGGTGAATGAGTTGCCGAACCGAGCTTTCCCGTTCGTCAGTGCCGTTCTCGCCATAAAAATACTTGCTGACGATGACGTTCGTGGCCAGTTGGGTCCAGCCGGCAGGGATTTCGACATCTTTCTGCTCGAACATCAGCTTGCCATTTTCGTCCTTGATCTGCGCCGCGCGCAGCTCCCATTGGACGGAATCGAACGGATCGGCAAGTTCGGCGGGACAGAATTGCGGCTCGATCTTCAGCCCCTTGGACAACTCGCGCAGACCTTCCGTCTTGGAGAGTTTCGCCGTCTTGGGACCGTGGGGCTCGGGACGAGTGCGCGACGCGCTAACCGTGGCCATGGAATCAGCTCCTTGCTGCAAAAAGGGCTCCCCGGAATTAGGGGCCGCCAGCTTCCTGCTGAATACAGAATAGCAGTCAACAAATGTCGGGTAAAGCAGCCGCACATCTTCGGAATTCCTCTTCCGGCGAAAGCCCGAACCGACCCGATTCCCTGCGGGCCTGAAAATCGCTCGACCTACCATATATGGTAGGTCCGGCTCGTGCTACTACAACCCTTGGTAGGTGCGCCGAGTTTAGCCGGACGACTTCAGACGTCAACTATATTCCTCTGACAGCACCTATTTCGTTTGCCAGCAACGAGTTACAGTCCAAGTTGCCTATCCTTTCAGCCCTGACACGATCCTTCCATGAAGACCTAAACTATTGACAGATAAGCACTTGCGAGTTTTCATCGGCAGCGGGAAGCCCGCTTGGACCAGCGCGAGATTTTCAAATTCCGCTAACCGAATCTTCGCCAAGCCAGAACGGCCGAAAAGTTCGCTTCGGGGCCGCTTCGACCCGCCAACTCTCTCCAGCCATGCCGGACACTTAGGCAAATGACGCGCAGAGACCTGCCTCCTTTGGCCCCCAGTTTTTATGCCCGCGCGCCGGCGATTGTCGCGCGCGAATTACTTGGCAAGCGGCTGATTCGGCACTCGCCCGAGGGCCTGTGCGTGGGCCGGATCGTCGAGACCGAAGCCTACCTAAGCAGTCGCGATCCGGCGTGCCACGCCACTCGCGGAATGACCCGCCGCAACGCCACAATGTTCGGGCCGCCCGGCCGGGCTTACGTTTATATGATCCACGCCCGCTGGTGCCTGAACGCCGTGACCGAAGAGGCGGGACTGGGCAGCGCCGTCTTGATTCGCGCGATCGAACCGCTGGCAGGGCTCGAACTGATGCAGGCGCGTCGCGGCCCCGTGCCGCTGCTGGATCTGGCGCGCGGTCCGGCCCGGCTTTGCCAGGCGCTGGATGTGACCAAGCTCTACGACGGCTGGGATTTGACCCTGGGCCGCGAGTTGTGGATCGCCGACGACGCCGATTTTTCGCGGGGGAAATACAAAGTCGCCCGCTCGCCCCGCATCGGCATCAGCGCGGCGATGCACCGCCTGCTCCGGTTTTTTGTGGCGGGCAGCCGCTATGTAAGCGGCAGCCGGTTCGTTCGGTCGACCACCATCTTACGGTGAGGCGTGTTCCGTCAGTTGTCCGTGCATATCTCCAGGTTAGCCTACGGATTCGTCGCCGGGGCTTCGTCGCTCAGCTTCGACTCGAGCAGCTTTAAGCGCTCGGAGAGAGCGGTCACCGTTTCGCGCAGCGCCACGATTTCTTCATACATTTCGGCCACGCGGCTCGGGTCGAGAATGGTGGATCCTACGGGACTACGGGGCGTTTCCGGCGCTTGAGAATCGACCAGATCCTCGAACCTCCGCAGCGCCGGCCGATCGGTGCCAAGCCCGTTACCCAGGCCCAAACGAGGAGCGCGATCCGCCCCTCCGCGATCCACAGAGCCACGATCCACAGAGCCACGATCCAGCGGCGCGGACCCAATGATTCCGCTGCTCTCCGCCGGTGCTAAGCGGACGGTTTTGGTCGCCAACCGATCGCCTAGATAGTACCGCAGTTCGACCTCTTGCCCCGGGCGACCCGCTTCGATCGCTTCCACCAGGTCGTCGGACGAGCGGACCCCGCGGCCATCAATCGTCACGATCACCCCGCCCAGCGGTAGCCCCGCGCCATCGGCGGCCGAGCCGGGCCGGACGGCGACGATCACCGCACCTTGCCGGGCAGACGTGCGAAGGTCGTATTGCATGCGAGTTTCGTCGCTCAGCGGAACGACCGAAATCCCTAGCGAGGCCTTGCCTGATGGCCCCGGAGCCGGCGGTAAAGCGGCCGGGGCCAGCGGTTCGTATCTGTCCGCGGGTGGAGGGGCCGGCAGTTCGAGCGCGGGGTCGCGCGTGCCGGGGCGGGCCAGCGGATCGAACTCCGGATCGAGCGGATTGGCGGCCGGTCGCAAGCTGGGCGGGGTGGCCGAAGGCTCGGCTGGAAATTCGAGCCGTGGCGATCCGGCGGGCGGTGACGGCGTGGGTTCGGCAGCGGGACGGGTGGGAAGTGGCGCGAGTGGTTCGACTGGCGTGGCGTCTGCGGGCGGGGTAACGTCCAGCGGCGCTTCGCCGGGGTTGTCGTTGGCCTGGGCTTCGATCGGCCGGCGGCCCAGCGTCACTACCTTCGTTTCCTGCTTGCCGCCGCGCAGCACGGTAAACGTCAGCTTGGTACCGACGGGCGATTCGGCCAGCGCGGCATCCAGTTCCTCGACGTTGCGGCAAGGCTTGCCGTTGATCGCCGTGACAATGTCGCCATCCTTCAGGCCGCCAAGATCGGACGGAGCCCCCTGCTTCACGCCGCTCAGCACCACGCCCTGTTGCGACGCGGGGGCGTTGTCGGCCCCTCCCAGACCCAAATAGCCGGGAGCTGGCGTTGCCGAGGCATCGGCCGCCGCGGCTGGCGCTCCGCCGACGCCCGGCAGCTTGTTTTGCAGCTTGTTGAGCAACGTCTGCCCGCTCGCCGGAACAGCCGTCAAGGCGCAGGCGAGGCCCGCGAGCGCGAAGGTTCGAATGCGTTGCATAGTGGATGCTCCTGAATCGGTAGGACCGGCGGCTGGTCGCCTCATCTTCGCGATTATAACGCCTCGCGCGGATTGGCATCGCCCAGTTTCTGGGAATTCGACTATTCTGACGGAATGCCGGCCTTCGTTCCACTCGTCTTGACCCGCATTCCGGTCGCGTGTCAGACGGCGGCTTTGCAACTGGCGGCTCGCGCCTGGCCGGCGGACGAGCGCACCGGGCAGTTGGCGGCCATCGAGAAACTGGTGGCGGAGGGTCGGGCCGAGGACATCCTTCTGATCGAGGCGCGACGGGGTGCGGAACTCGTCGGGGCGGTGCTGGCCCAAACGCTGTGCGGTCGGTCGGCCGTCGTCTGGCCCCCGCAGTCGATCGACGCGGACGATTCCACCACGGCGGCCAGTTTGCTGCAATCGCTGCACGATCGGCTAACCGCGAGCGGCACCCATTTGGCCCAGACGATACTGGATTCCGCCAATGAGTTTCCCGCCGCTACGATGGTCGCCGCGGGTTACGTGTATGCCGGCGAGCTCTGTTACATGGCTGCCCTGGCCGAATGTTTTCCGGAACGGGAACCGCCCCGCGATTGGACCGTCGAGCCGCTTTCGACCGCCAATCGCGCACCGTTCATCGCCCTGATCGACGCCACCTACCAGGGCTCGCTCGATTGCCCGTTGGTCGATGGCCTGCGCGACACGGCCGACGTGCTCGAAGGGTATCGGTCGGTCGGCCAATATCGACCCGAGTATTGGCTAACCGTCAAGCACGAGAAGAGCGACATCGGCTGCCTGATCCTGGCCGACCATCCGGCGCAGGACCAAATGGAGATCGTTTACGTGGGCGTGGTCAACGCGGCGCGCGGCCGCCGACTGGGTCTTGCGCTGACCCGCCATGCCCAGTGGCTAGCCAGGCAGGAGGGGAAGGCCCGGCTGGTTTTGGCGGTGGACCAGGCCAACCGGCCGGCCATTTTGGCGTACCAAAGCGCCGGGTTTGTCGCTTGGGATCGCCGCAGTCTTTTCGTCCGCGCTTTTCTCCAAGCCCCAAGTTCTTTCGTGGTAATGGGTTAGCTGGCAGCCTCTGGCGGTGATTTACATGGCAGCACATCGCGACAACAGCTTTTCCACTACCGGCAGGCTGCGCCACAAACTTTCTTAGAAGAAGCCTTGAGGGCAATCGCTTCGGGTTTTGCCGAGAGTTTTATCCGCTGGTGAAGCCCGCATGAAGAAATCTTTTCGCCACGGCGTTTTGGAGGTTTGACAGCGGAGCTAGCACGACTAGAATCGGCCCCGCGTTGGACATCTGCCACTTCCGCAGACGGCCCTTCCGCCGACTGCAAACATCCTCCAGCGGGCTGCTCTCGCCGGCAGCCAGTAAGTGCAGGCCCCGGCCTGCCTCGAAGCGGTTTTTCTTCCCCAGGACTCTTGCGCTAGGACTGCGCGCTCAGCATGCAACAGGACGCGACCAGGGACGATACGGAGATCGTGACCGCCTTGTGCTCGGCGCTGGCCGGCAGGGTGGGTCGAGATCGCTTCGAGCTGTGGCTCGGTCGGAGCGTGCAGTTCCGTCTGGCGGGACAAACGCTCGTGCTCGAGTCCGGCGAAGCGTTCCGCCTGGAATACCTGCGCCGCACCTTCCGCCTGGATGTGCTGGCGGTCGCCCGCGAAGTGCTGGGACGCGAAGTGGTCTTGGAGTTCCGTCTCGATCCGGCGTTAGCCGCCCCAAGCGCCGACGCGACGCCCGTTCAAAAGCCAATCCCCGTGGAGACTCCTTCGCGGCAAGCAGTTCCTTCACCGCCAACAGGAAGCAGCGACGCAGCCCCATCGCGCGAGCCGGGCCTGGGCCCGATCCAGCGGCGCGCGTTCGCCAGCCTCGACCAATTCATCGTCGGCTCCGGCAACCAGGTCCCCCTGTCGGCGGCCCGCGGGGTTGTCGCCCGGCCAGGGCAATTCTCTCCGTTGACGCTGTTCGGCCCGCCCGGCTGCGGCAAGACGCACCTCTTGGAAGGGATCTGGCGGCTGGCCCGCACCGGCGGGCAACTGCGACGCGTGATCTACCTGACGGCCGAGCAATTCACCAACCAGTTTCTCGAGGCGCTCAAGCATTCTGGCACGCCCAACTTTCGCCGCAAGTATCGCGATGTCGAACTGCTGTTGATCGACGATGTGCATTTTTTCGCCAACAAGCAATCGACGATCGTGGAACTGGTCCACACGGTCGATACGCTCGTCCGCGATGGCCGGCAGGTGGTGTTTGCCGCCGATCGCTCGCCCGCCGAGCTGCGCGGCCTGGGCCAAGACCTGATCGCCCGCTTATCGAGCGGCTTGGTTTGCCCCGTCGAGCCGGCCGATGCCGCCGCGCGGCTGCAAATTCTCGAGCAGCTTGCGCGTTGCCAGCAGCGACCAATTCCCCACGAGGTGCTGACGTTTCTGGCCGCCGAGCTGGATGGCGACGCCCGGCACCTGTCGGGCGCAATCAATCGCCTGGCCGCCGCCAGCGAAGCGCTCGACCAGCCGATCGACTACGCCTTTGCCCAGGCGGCGGTGGCCGATCTGATCCACGCCACCCGCCGCCCCGTTCGCCTGCCGGAAATCATGGACGCGGTTTGCGACGTGTTTGGCATTGAAGCCGGGCAACTGCAATCGGCGAGCAAGTCGCCGTCGGTCACGTTGCCGCGAATGCTGGTCATGTTTCTGGCCCGGAAATACACCCGCGCGGCGCTGGCCGAGATTGGCCAGACCGTCGGCCGCCGCAGCCACAGCACGGTGGTCAGCGCCCAGCACAAAGTGAGCGCCTGGCTGACTGCGGGCAAGCGGGTTTCGCTGGGCCGCAGCGAATGCTCGCTCGAAGACGCGCTGCGGCGCGTCGAATCGCAGTTGCGGCTGGGGTAAACGGCCTCAGCGGCCTCCCGCCGCTTTCAGCAACTCGGCCCGCTCGGGGCTCACCTTCAGCCGCCATCGCTCGTCGAAGAAATCGGCATCGACCACCTTGCCCGGCCAAACACTTCCGGGCGGAGTTTCCAGATCGACCACCGCCCAGTCGGGCAGCATCGGCACCTGCCGGGCGTTGTTCAAATAGGCGTAGTCGCGAAAGGTAAAGCTGCTGTTCAAAACGACGTAGCGCTGCGGGTTGAGCGGATTGGGATAGATGGCAATCAAGGCGTGCTTTTCGCTAGGGTAGTTTCGCTCGCCGGCGTCGATCTGCTCCTGATTCCAGCGGATCGGCAACTTGTCGGCGATCTGAGCGAGCACGGCATTGCTTGCCGGGTCTCCCCAGAGGATCAGGTTTGCGCCGGCGATGTCTTCGGGCGTGACCGCTGTGTCGTCCTTTATCTGAGCGACGCCGCGAAAATGCCGCCGCCAATGTTCGATCGCCCGCTCCATTTCGGCCGCGGCCCACTTGCCGGGTTGGTCGTGCCACGGCTGGCCGGTCGGCCGCACGAATAGGAACCGGTCCATGAAGGCGTCGTCGATCGGCCCTTGCAAGCCGTGCCGCTTGCGGGGCTCGGTGGTTGACTGGGCGCCGAGTTTCCATGAATTCCCCTCCAACCGCAACGAGACCGACCACGACTTGTCGCTCTTGGGTCCGGGGGCTTCCAGCTCTTGTTCGCCGACCACCAGAACCACCGGCGACTGCACGTCGAGCGGGCATTCTCCCGCGGCGAACGACAGCGTCACGGCGGTCGCTCCCTGGATCTCCAGGTCGATCTCGCCCGACAAGAGCGTCGCCGAAACGTGCGCCGGCGACCAATGCTCGGCCAGGCCGTCCACGCTCAGCCAGTGCAGGCGGTTGTATTTAAGCGTGTGGGTGGTGAATTCCAGTTCGTGCGGCTGCCACTCGCGGCCGGCGCGGGCCAGCGACGACATTCGCTCTTCGATTTCTCGTTTCGATTCGGGATGGATGGCATGTTTGGTTTGCGGGCCAATGATGTGGACCAGGTCGATCCCTTCGCGGGCGAGCGCCCGCTGCATGACATCGGCCGCCTGCTTTTGCGAATCGAGCTCGCCGCTGTAGGCGACCGTCGGGCAGTGCCGCAGGTTGATCGCCCACTCCGGGCAATCGTACATCCGCCACAGCCGCTGTTCCCACCAGGTGGGCTGCAGCGTCTCGCGCTGGAAGATTTTGAGAAATTCGGGCGTCTCGCTGAAGCCGGCCCCTGGATTGGCCGCGAACCAGCGATCGGGGTAATGCACAGCGAATTGCCAGACCGCCGCTCCCCCCATCGAAAATCCGCGAACGCTCGTCCGGTCGTCGTCGATCCGGTAGCGCTGCTCAGCCGAGGCGAGCGCTTCGAGCACGTCCACCTCGCCGGCCAGCTTGAAGGCGTTGCAATAGCGGCCGTAGGGATGCAGCACGATCGTGTCGGCCGGCGCGATCTGGCCTTGGTTGTTCATCCGGTCGCGGAGGAAATTCAATTCGCTGAGCGTCTCGCCCCGGCCGTGGAACCAGAGGTCGCAGCGAAACCGGCCCGGTCCCTTATCGGTATAGCTGGCGGGAACGACGAGGCCATACGGCTGCACCGAGCCGTCGATTTTCGAGACGTAGCCCCGCACCACCAGGCCGGTCGCGGTGGTCCAAGGGGCCTGGCCGGCGGTTAACTGGTCGGCTCGCTCGACGCCCGCCGCCAGCGCCTTCTCGGCAAAGTCGATCTCCTTGGGGTCGAAGAATTCCTGGTAGGCCAAGGCGTCGTGTACCGCCTTATGAAAGATTTCTACATCGGGCAGCAGCGCGCCCGTCTGAACGTCTTTCTGCGCATGCAGCACCGCGATTTTGGCCTCTAGCTGGAGCAGGCCCGCTTCCAGCTTGGCGCGGTGCTCGGCCGACACGTCGATCCCCAACCTGGGAATCCGACGGACATTGGCCGACTGGTTATCGGCTGGCCCGTCGGCCAAAGCGAGTGCGGGAAGCAATAAGAAAGTCAGGACAAACGGGGCGCGAAGCATGGGTGGGCACCTGGATTGGCAAGGCGAGTGGTCTCGGGCAGCAGTCTAATCTGCGCCGGCCGATTCTGCATCGTTGGCGGGCCAAAGAAAGCCGGCTGGCAGGCGACGCATACTTCAGGATAAACGGGTTAAATCAACGTGCAAGCTCTACCCGCACGGCACCTGTTCCGCCACATGCGAATAGTCGCTCCCCACCGGATAGTTGCGGAAGCGAATGCTGTAGCAGTCTTCAAACCACTGGCCGATGTCGGCTTCGGCCGCGTGGTCGTAGGCGGGAGCGACGTGCAACAGTTTGCCCATGTGCTCCTGGCGAATGTCCCCTTCCTCGACCAGGAGGATGCCCGATTTGATGACGAATCGCGGCAGTTCGAACATCGTTTCCTTGTTCTCGTGCGGCGTGTAGATCGTAATGTCGGCGTCGGCGCCTGGGCCCAAGTGCCCTTTGTGTTTGAGTCCCAGAATGCGGGCCGGGCCGGCCCGCGTGATGATCGCGATTTCGCCCAGCGTGTATTCGCGCTTGAGATCGCGCAGTTGCGAGCGTTCGAGCACAGCCGGGTGGACCAGCTTCAAGGCTTCCTCGCGATAGTTCCGGTCCATCAGCAGGCGAATGATCTGCGGATAGGCCAGAAAGCTGCCGCCGTTGGGATGGTCGGTGCTCATCACCACCCGCCACGGATCGGTGACCATCAAGTACCATTCGAGGCCGATCGCCCATTGCAACCCGTGGATCAGACTTTTGTTTTTGTACTCGATGGGGGCGATGCCGCAGCCTGCTTCCATTTCGGTGTCGGCGCTGAACCACTTGCTCTTGTAGATGTTGGCCAGGTAATAACCGAGCGGGCCGTCGCCGGTCATGCTGGTGGTTTTTCCGAACAGCACCTGGCCGACATCGACCGTGATGTTGGGATTCGCGTTGACGTATTCCGCCAACGGGGCCACCTTGCTGTTGAAGGTGTTTTCGTCGGCTTCGCCGCCGCCGTAGCTATGAAACTGAATGTGGGTCATGTGACCCCGAAACCCTTCGAGCGATCGCATCGTCTCGAGGGTCGTCGTCCAGTTGCCCGGCATGCCCAGGTTGTTCGCGTGGATGTGGACGCTGTGCGGTAGTTTGAGCGAATCGACGGTCCGCGAGACCGCCTGAATGATCTGCCGGGGGGTGACGTCGAAATGCTCGACGTTCTCGTCGATCTGCCGGACGTTGCCGCTCGCCTGCTGCTTCCAGACCTCGACGCCGCCGGGGTTCACCAGCTTGCAGGCGTAGGCCTTGGCCGCCCCCAGCAACCAGCCGGTGAAATTGGCCAGCCGCTCCAGGTCGCCGTCGCGGGCCGCCTTCATGACGTAGTGGTTATTCCCCATGAGGATGTAGAATCCCTTATCGATGCAGGGGGTATCCTCGAATTCCTCGTGAGTGTGCCGGGCGTTGAGCGGCGGCACCGCGGCGTCGAACGCCGTCGTATAGCCCAGGCCGATGTACTTGTAGCCGGTGGCGAACGTGCTGGGAACGCTTCCCATGGTGCCGCTATGGGTGACGGCCGTGCGGTGGATCTTTTCGGCCTTTCGCTTTTCCTCCGGGCGCATCTTGCGGGCGGCGTTCACCTTGGGTCCGGCGATATGGCAGTGCATGTCGATGCCGCCCGGCATGACGACCAGGCCGGCCGCGCTGAGCGTGCGCGTCGGTCGCACGGTGGGATCGGACGGGGGCTCGACGATCTTGCCCCCTTGGATCCACAGATCCTTGACTTGGCCGTCCAGACCGTTGGCCGGGTCATAGACGTAACCGCCGGAGATGAGAAAGTATTCGGACATGCGAGGCGGGTTCGGGAGAGCGAGGTTCGGGGCTGGGGGTTCGGGCACTGTAGGGAACGCCCTGGCGTGCAATTCTGTTCGTTACGATCGTTGGAGGATCGCTGAGAAGCTTTTTTGCTCGGTCGTTGGCTCGCCTGATTATGAGCGGGGGTCGGCGAGGTGTCGATGCCTTGGGAGCGTAGCGTCGAGCGGCGCGAATCGCGAGGTGCTCCCCGGCGTGCGCGTGTTAGAATTCAGTCTTGCCTGACGCGGAGCTTTCCCGAGTCCTGCCGCACGATCGTATAGTGTCCGCCGCGACTCGGTTGCAACGCGGTGCTTTCCTGCTCTTCCGGCCATTGAATGATTAACTCCGCAGGCCGACAGCGGTGATGCGTACGAGTTAGCCGAGGAGGCAGGGGGAACGTCTTGCCGCCGAGGTCGTACTCAATCACTGCGTTCGATTGATTCGTAATCTGAAACTCGATGCGCTTCGATTCCGGGCGGCCAAACATCTGCACGGCGTAGTAATAGCCGCTCTCGTCGCTCCGAGCGACCGCGACCCCGGTCTCGACGACATCGGAGTCGAGCATGTTCTTGCGGTGGCCGGGCGAGTGCTTCCAGCCTTGGAAGAAACCCTTGGCTAGTTCCTCCGTCGTGAATCCCGCCGAGTTGAACTGATAGGCGATATTCTCGGAGACGATGCAGTAGTCGTAGGCGTGCTGGGTCGCCCGCTCCGCCGGGCCGTTGCCGTCGGCGTGGTGGCCGTACTTGTCGGTGCGGGCCATGAAGTCGGCAAAGTACTGGGCCGTCTCCGCGAGCTGGGGGTCCACCCGAACCGCGCGGCGATCTTGCTTGCGCCGGAAGCGATTCGTGCGGCTGACGATTTCGCGCGCCACCTCGGCAAGGTCGAGCGAGTCGTCGCTTTTGTCGGGATTGGCCGCGACAATCTTGACCGATTCGCCCTCATCTTCTTCAACGATCTGCCCGCGGGCCGCGCTAGGAGCAAGGGGCGCGAAACTGGAAACGAGCGTTGCGAAAGCCAGAAACAGGAGAAGCTGCGGACGCCACATGACGATCACCTTTGGGATGCGCGGAGCCATAGGAACGATCCCTCGAAGGCGTCGCTGAAGCAAACCGGGCGGGCGAGCCACATGAAGAGCACCGCCGGGCGTGGGAAGAACGCGCCGAAAAGTACCAACAGGCAGCCCATGTTTCCCTCCGCTTCCGTCCCCCCCCATTTACTTTTGGGGGGG
>JBBDYF010000153.1:0-3474 GCA_040901775.1 Pirellulaceae bacterium
GTACCAGAAATATTTCGATAAAAAGCCCCCCCGCCTATTGACGAGCAATCTCGGCACACCTAATTTGCGCCATGATCTCCTATTTCTTGGAGGTTGCCATGGACCGCCGGTCGTTTTCTCCAGACTCGGTTTCCGCGCGACGCATCGGCCGCAGGGCACTCGCGGCTGGCCCAGCGTGTTTCTTTCTTCGCCAGCGTTTCTTGCTTTGCCTGGCTGGCCCTGTTTTGTGGCTGCTCGTCGGGCGATGCCGCGCCAAGTCCACGGGCGGAACAGATGGTTATCCCGCTTATCGCTGAGCTCGGCTCGCCGACGCGGATCGACTTATCCTGAGTCGTGATTGCCACGGCTAATTTGGGTAATCTTGCCAGAATGCGTCCCTTTGATTTCGCTGGCTGAGGGTCACCAACTTTGGAGACGCTCACACACCCCGTCCATTCTCCACGCTCTCCCCGCCGCGGCAGCAGAGAATCGGCCGGGTATCGAGGCGGCGAAACGGATCATTAGTATTTCTAATACTTCGCTGGCCTGAGTGCGTTCCCCGCAATCGACCGCTCGTTAAGGGGGCCGGCATGGTTCAACCGCGATGCTGGGGGCTTGCGTTTGCCTTGCGACCCGAACATAGTAGCCCCGCAAATTCGGGCCATCTTGCCTGGATTGACACGAGCGGTGTTTGATTTGTTTTACCAAGGTTTGCACGGAGGAATTTGAATGAAGCGTACGTCTCTGTTTTTAGCGGTGATGCTTTGTGTCCCAGCGGTCTGGGCCGACGAGCGGGCGCCGCGGGCAACCACGGTCAATCGGCCGATTGCCCAAGTGTTTCGGGCGCCGCTGCACCGGCACCCGACGTTGTTCGGGATGCTGCAGCGCAACAACAACATCCGCCGGCGAGCGGGCCTGTGGCCGCATCGGATCAACCCGGCTCTCACCGCCGCCGCCCAGGACCACGCCAATTACATGGCGCGGACCGGCCAGTTTAGCCATTACACCAACGGCGGCCCGCAGGTCCGAGCGAACCGGTATGGCTTCCGGGGAGGCGTGCGCGAGAACATTGCCTACGGCACTCGCAGCGTCGATGGGGCTTTCAACATGTGGACGAACAGCGGCGCCCACTACGCCTCGATTGTCAGCGGCACGACCGAGGCCGGCTTCGGCTATGCGGTTGGCAGCAGCGGCCAGGTGTATTGGGTCGGCGTGTATGCCTCTCCCTCGCGCGGCGATGCCGTGGGCGAGACCGAGCAGCAAATTCTCGCCGCCTATGCGGAAGATGCCAAGCTGAAAGCAGCCGAGAAGAACGTCGCTCAGGACCAAGCGACCGACCCGAACGTCAAGCCGGCCAGCGCCGAAGCTCCGGTAGCCAATGCGGCCGGCAACAATCCGGCCGGCAACAACGGCAACGCTAGCAACCCCCAGCCCGGCAACAGCCCGCCTGCCGAAGCCAAGCCCGAAGCCAAGCCGACGGGTGCCGCGATGTAGTGTGGTTGGCCCGCTCAGCGAGTTGTGATGGAGCCGCTCGCCCAGCAAGCTAACTCCTGACTTACGATCGAACCCCTTCTGCCGCGGGCGGTCCTTTTTTTCAGGGCCGCCCGCGGTTTTTCGCGCGCCCCAGGTCCGCCCGTTCGCGATACAATCACGCCACTACGGACTACGCACTTTCCCGTTGCCCTGTTAGCGCCCGATGAACGTCCTCGATCTGCTGAAATCCCGCTTTCGTCCCACCCTGGCCCGCTTGGTCTCCGATTCCAAGAAGCTGGACGAATTGCTCAAAATGATCCGGCCGGCGCAGGAAGCAAAGTTTGGCGACTACCAGGCAAACTTCGTCATGCCGCTGAAGAAAGAGCTGGCTGGGCCGCCGCACGAGATAGCCCAGCAAATTCTGGAAGCGACCGAGCTTACCGATTTTTGCCAGCCCCCCGAAATTGCCGGCCCGGGGTTCATCAACTTGCGGCTGCGCGACGACTGGCTGACCGAGCAGTCGAACCTGGCCGTCCACGACGACCGCCTGGGGATTCCCGCCGCGGCAAAGCCTCGGACCTTCGTCATCGACTACTCGTCGCCCAACGTGGCCAAGCCGATGCACGTCGGGCACATCCGCTCGACGGTCATTGGCGATGCCTTGTGTCGCACGCTCCGATTCCTGGGTCACCGGGTCATTAGCGACAACCATCTCGGCGACTGGGGAACCCAGTTCGGCATGATCCTCTACGGCTACAAGCATTTCCTCGATCCGGCGGCGTATGCCGAGAACCCCGTCGCAGAGCTCGGCCGGCTCTACAAGTTTGTCAGCCGGCTGGTCAATTACCGCGAGAGCTTGAAGATCCTGCCGCTCGCCAAAGAGCGACTGGCCCAGAAGCAGGCAGAGTTGCAAGACATCCAGTCGCAGCCGAAATCGGGCGAGAAGGCCGCCGACAAAAAGCTGGCGCAGGCACTGGCCAAGGCCCAAGACGGCGCACAGGGACTAAACGCGGAGATCGAGGCGCTGACGATGAAAGTCGCCGCGATCGAGAACGATCCGACGCTGGCCAGGATTGCCGCCGAGCATTCCAGAATTGACGAAGCGGTACTCGCCGAGACCGCCGCGCTGCACTCCGGCAACGAAGAGAACCTGCGCCTGTGGAGCGAATTTCTCCCCGCGTGCCGCGCCGAGATCGCCCGCCTCTACCAACGGCTGTCGGTCCAGTTCGACTACGAACATGGCGAGAGCTTTTATCATCCGATGCTCCAGGCTACGGTCGAAGACCTGCGCGGCAAGGGTGTCGTCGAGGCGAGCCAAGGAGCATACTGCGTTTTCGTCGAAGGCTTCGACGCCCCCATGATCGTCCAGAAAAAAGACGGCGCGTTCCTCTACGCAACCACCGACCTGGCGACGATCAAGTTCCGGATGGAATCGTGGCAACCCGACGCGATCCTCTACGTGGTCGATCACCGCCAGGGCGAGCATTTTCAGAAGCTGTTTGCCGTGGCGCGGCGGTGGGGCTATCAGAGCGTCGAGTTGCAGCACATTCAGTTCGGCACCGTCATGGGTCCAGACGGCAAACCCTTCAAGACGCGCGAAGGGGTGGCCGCGGGATTGGACGGGCTATTGGACGAAGCGATCGGCCGGGCAAGCGCCGTGGTGGCCGAAAACGACCCGGCCGGCGAGCTATCGGCCGACGAGCGGCGCGTGGTGGCCGAAGCGATCGGCATCGGCGGTTTGAAATTCGCCGATTTAATGCACAACCGCACCAGCGATTACGAATTCAGCTACGAGAAGATGCTCGATAAGCGGGGCTTCTCGGCGACGTATCTGCAATATACCTATGCCCGCTGCTGCAGCATTTTTCGCAGGGGCGGCTTCGAGCGGGCCGCGCTGCGGACCAGCGGGGCCGCAATGGTGCTCGGCCATCCGGCCGAACGGGCGCTCGGCCTGCAATTGCTGCGGCTGTCCGAGGCGCTCGCCGAAACCGAGGCGAGCTATATGCCGCACCACCTGACGGC
>JBBDYF010000154.1:0-23623 GCA_040901775.1 Pirellulaceae bacterium
AGTTCCTTTCAACTGAAAAGAGCCATCAAACTTGCCTGACGCACCAAAGCCGCGACCAGTGGTCGCGCGAATCCCCGGCCCAGCCCTAGAACCCGAGCCAAGGGCCATTCTATACATCCTTGCGCTACTGTCAATATAGCCACTACATCTGGTGGCGCCCCGCGCACGACCTACCACCGGTGGTAGGTCCGCCGCGTCTCTGGGTCCGCCCGGGCAGAACCTCGGCGAATCGGCGTTTTTTAACAATGGCCATTGGCGAACGGCACGAAGTTGCTACCCGAACGTTGCGTCATGGCGGGAATGGGGTTAGACTCCCTGGAACGTAACCCCTTGGAACGGGCCACTTACTTTCCGGGGAAAAACCACTCCCTCGCTTTGCGTTCTTAAATGTCAATGATTGACCTTGAAACGCTTCCCGACCGACTAAAAGCAATTCGCCGAGAAATTCGCGCGGAGTATCTTCAGCCGCATGCCTTGCCGTGGATTATCGGATTTTCGGGGGGCAAAGACTCTACGCTCCTCACGCACCTCGTCGTTGAGACGTTGCTCTCCATTGGGCCGGACCAGCGTACGCGACCCGTCTTCCTCGTCTGCAATGACACGCTGGTCGAGTCGCCGCTTTTTCACACCTTCGTCGAGAAGATTCTCACCCAGATAGAGGAGAACATTGGCGCGCTGAATGTGCCCGTGAAGGTGGTGCGCACTCGTCCGCTTCCGGAGGAATCCTTTTGGGTGAACCTGCTGGGTCGCGGCTACCCTGCGCCAAACCGAACTTTCCGTTGGTGCACTGATCGGATGAAAATCCGTCCCACGTCGCGCTTCATTCGTGAGCAGGTAAGCCATGCGGGCGAGGCGATCCTCCTCCTCGGCGTGCGTAGCGCGGAGTCTGCATTGCGGTCTGGAAGCATCGCGCGACACGCCGAAAAGGCAACGGGACGACTATCGCCGCACTCTGATCATAAAGGCGTGTGGATATTCTCGCCAATTAAAGACGTCTCGACTGAGGACGTATGGATCACTCTGCTAAGCGCCCGCGCTCCTTGGGGTGGCACGTATCACGATGTCGTCTCGCTTTACAAGAGCGCGCTGGGGGGCGAGTGCCCCTTCGTGGTCAGTAGTGCCGAGGCTCCATCGTGTGGCACGAACTCGGCGCGGTTTGGCTGCTGGACTTGCACCGTTGTCGACAAAGATAGTTCTCTGGACTCGCTTATCGACTTCGGACACGACCACTTGCTTCCGCTGGCAGGTTTCCGCAACCGACTTAAGGCAGTCTCCGAAGATCCCGAGTACCGCAGCAAAGTTCGGCGAAATGGACAACCGGGACTAGGTCCGCTCACATATGAAGCGCGTCGTATGTTGCTCGAAGAACTGCTCGAGATTCAGGACGAAGGCGGGATGTCTTTGATTTCTGACCTCGAAGTTCGGCTAATCCGCGAGCAGTGGACACAGGACCGCGTCGGAGAGGCATATCGAGAACTCGAAAAACGTGCTTCAATTCAGGAAGCCATAACGTCCACATCTGCACAACGATGAAACCACCACCTTGTTTTCATGATCCGGACACGAAACGAGTTATTCGCGAGATTTCGGACCAACACTGCGTTGATTCGGAACTTTTGAAGGATCTCTGTGAGCTAGTCGCCGCGCATTCAGGATCAGGACGGCGATTCGGGCTCGACGGGGAAATCGCCGGAATTATTGATCGATTTCTAACTCGCAGTAGCTAGTCATGTATATCCAACGACTTGTACTTCAAAACTGGCGCAGCTATGCAGACGCCACATTCGACTTTCGCGAACCCACCCAGCACAAGTCCGTTGTTCTTATCGGCGCGATGAATGGGAATGGGAAGACCAGCTTTCTGATGTCGCTCTACATTGGTTTGTTTGGCCGATTTGGTTTGCGCTACTGCGAAGGCTTTCGAAATAACGGCGACGGCGATGTGACCTCTTATCGACAAGCAATCAGTCGCTATCGCCGCACCAACGCGGATTCGGAAGAGCCAACAAGTATAGACATCACGCTAAAACCGACAGTTTCGGATGCGGATGAGGAAGAAGTTCGGGTCGTTCGTCGTTGGTACTTCACTGCAAAGAATGAACCGAAGCAGGGCACGGCTTTTGAGCAGGTTGAAATCTATGTCGGGGGGCGACTACAAAAACCTGGTGAGCTCGAAAAAGATCCGTTGATACTTGCACACGAACGAATCGAGCGAAACCTGTTTCCCGCACATGTTGCTCCGGCATTTTTCTTTGACGGCGAGCAAGCACTTGAGTTGATTGAAAACATGGGAGAGGCCGGCATAAAGAAGGCCGTGGAGGTGATGTTCGGCACTAAGATTGTCGCAGAGGTTGCCGAAACCATGAAGCAATACCTTATGCGGGCAAGAAGCAATACTGGAGGTAAGCGGAAGGCAGATGATCGGGAAGTGGAATTGGAGAAAAAAGTGGCAGAGCGAAGCGATCTAAACGATCGATTGGGAACTCTGCAGGCTGAACATGTCAAGATTGAACACGAGAAGGACGAGCGAGAGCGAGAACGAAGCCAATTGACGGAAGACTTGGCCCGTCTTGGTGGTGGAGTTGGTTCCGACGCTTCCAAGGCGCAGGAGGCGTATCTTCGCGCTGAAAAGGAACTCGAAGAAGCGGAAAAAGTGCTTGCAGATGCTGTAAGGTCACTTGGACTATCCTTGGGCATGAGCCGTTTATCCCCTGCAATCGTAAACCGCCTGCGCGCTGAAGAGCTGCGTGAAAGTTGGGAAGGATTAAAGCGCGGCACCTTGGACAATAAGGAAAAGGTACTTAGTGTCGCGCTGCCGGAACCACCAGAAAACGATCCTTTGCTGGGCAACATCGCCCCAGGAGTTCGGCTGAAAGTCCGGCAGCGTTTTGCCGACGCGCTAGATAGGATTTATAATCCCCCCCCGCCAGAATGTGCCAGTGAATTCTGGCTAGGCCACGTTCGCGGCGAGTCGCGCGCCAAAGTCTTGTTGCAACTCGGGCAGATTCAGTCGGACGCGGCGGAGGCGGCACGCAGTGCTTCACGAAGGACTCGGCAAGCCCGCGAAGCACTTGACGATACAAGGGCCAGTCTCGACCGGGCGCAGAACCTTCCAGAGGCCGCGAAGGAAATGAAGGAGCGCATCCAGGCACTGAATACGGTAAACCAGCAACTTAGCCACAAGCTCGGTGCTATCGAGAATGAAAATCGGAAGCTCAAATCCGACCTTCACATCCTCAATGAGCAAGTCGGGAGAATTCAGGAGGAACTTGCACGATTGGGGCCCGAAGCGAAGCGGATGGCGGTTGCGGAAAGAGTTACCCGAGCGATTGATGCTCTGCAGGAGAATCTCGTTCCAACGACGACTGCACGGCTGCAGGATGCGGTAACAAAATACTTTCTTCAAATCGCCGATGATAAGTTCGCCCGTGGAAGAATCCACTTGCCCGTCGGGGAAGCGCCAGAGATTGAAATGGACGACGGTTCATGCACGCTGTTGGAAACCATCAGTGGGTTTGAGAAACGCTCTTTCAGCATTGCATTCTCTTTAGCACTCTCGGAGATTACACGCCGCCGCCTACCATTGGTAATCGATACGCCGCTCGGCAACGCAGACAGCAAGTATCGGCCGCGCACCCTCAAAGCGTTGACCGATGTCGGCTTAGATCAAATCATTATTCTAACACATGACGAAGAGGTCACACCGGACTTGGTTGAATGCATTCGAGGGTCGGTCCTACAGACCTTTCTTGTTGAGTATCGAGGCAGCGAGCGAGGTTCGGTCGTGACGCCTAATGTCTTTTTTGAAAGCTGAATCATGAACCTCGAATTCAAGGAGCATATTTGGAAGGCACAGTTCAAGCCGACCGAGGATTCGGCAGCCTTGGAGGACAATCTGCGCAAAGCATACGGCTTGACAACTCGCTACGACGCCGCACGTCTTCTAATTGGGCGGTCGTTGGCTGAGCCGGCTGCCCCGGACCCCTTGCCCTCGAATACGAAGTACTCGAAACCAATTCCGGGCGAACATTTGTTTGGCGATCATGACGACTTGTGGTTATGTGCGCTCATTCTCGACGGCAAGTTGCGACCGGGCGCGACTATCGGCGAGTTTCGTGCATTGGTCGAGGCACATTGGGCGCGAGGCTGTTCGCTCGTGCGCGAGGAACTAGAACGCTGCTCGCAGAACGAAATTAAGCTTGTGCAGCGCCTCGCGGAACTTCTGCCCGTGGACGAGTTGACCATTGACGTTCCATCGATGCTGCCATCTGGCGCACAGGGTGAGATTCGGTTGAAGGTTGGCGCAGTCAGCCGCTCGCATCCAGGGGACAAGCCAGTAGATTTCGTTTTGAACGCTCCGGGCGTTCCGCCTCACATTGCATTGATGGGCGCTATTGGTAGAGGCAAAACGACGACGGGCGTGCAAATTGCGCGGCAGCTTGTTGAACAGGCTCACATTCCGCTTTTGTTCATCGACCCGAAGGGTGAGTTCGTCGAGCATGGAAAGCCGGTCGGTTTTTTTGCAGGCCTGAACGGGTACAGTGCCATTGAGGCAGGAACTGATCCTGTGCCGCTCGATTTTCTCCCGCATGCCGATATGCCGACGCTGAAGATTTCTCGCGCCGCGATGCGACTGCGCGACACCCTTGCGATGTGCTGCAAATCTCCCGGCGATTTGCAGAAGGATTTACTGCGTACGGCCATCGAACGAGTGATCCGCGAGGGGGAGAATCGCAGTCTGGAGACTGTGCGCAGTACGTACGAACACGAATTGACGGCAGCAGGTAAGAATCACGACAGCATCGTAAGCAGATTAAATGAACTGACGAACCTACGCTGCTTCGAGCCGCGTATGCAGCCCGCGCAGTTTTTTGGCCAGTCATGGATCATTAGCCTGAAGGGATTGCCCGAGGAACTAAAGCGCCTGGTGACGCTAGTAATTCTGGATGCGGCTAGTGCCTTCTTGCTCGAACAGCAGGATTCGCCAGTTCACGGCGGTTTCCGCGGGTTGAGGCATTTGCTCGTAATCGATGAGGCCCGCAAAGTGCTTCGCGAACGACGTTCCGAAGCGTTGGTTGACTTAGTACGGCAAGGCCGCTCCAAAGGCTCTGTGGTGATGCTGCTATCGCAAGATCCAAGCGATTTCGAGGGCGAAGTAGATGACTTCCTCGGTCAACTCGGCACGGTAGTCGCCTTTGCCTGCAATCAAAGCAGAAAGGGCCTGGGAGCGCTTGAAGGAGTGTTTCATCGCAAACTGCAAGCGAACGAGTTCAGCGATACGTATCTGCCAACGGGAGTCGCATTCGTAAAACTCCCAGGCCGCGATGCCGAGCGCGTCCGCTGCTGGCAACCGGAAACTTGAAGAGGATCCCCCCCTCAACTCTCCCGCCGCTTGTCCGCGGGGCCTTCGGCGCGGGCCAGGTTGACGGCTGTGTTCACCAGTGCGACGTGCGTAAAGGCCTGCGGAAAGTTGCCCACCAGGCGCTTGGTGAGCGGGTCGTACTCTTCGGACAGCAGACCCACGTCGTTGGCTAGCCCCAGCAGCCGCTCGAACAATTGCCGCGCTTCGTCGCGGCGGCCGAGCAGGCAGTAGTTGTCGGCCAGCCAAAAGCTGCAGGGGAGGAAGGAGCCTTCGCCCCGCGGCAGGCCATCGACGGACTCGTGCGTCTGATAGCGATCGACAAAGCCATCGCGCATCAGCGTCCGCTCGATCAGGGCGACGGTGCCGCGGATTCGCTCGTCGTGCGGCGGCAGAAAGCCGACCAGCGGCAGCATCAGCAGGCTGGCATCGGTCTCTTGCGCCCCGTAATACTGCACAAAGCCCCCCAGCTTGGCATCGAAGCCGTGGGTGCAGGCATCGGCGTGAATCTCGCTGCGCAGTTGCCGCCAGTGCTCGACGGGGCCGTCGAGCCCAAACCGTTCGACCGCTTTGACCATGCGATCGACCGCCACCCAGGCCATGACTTTGGAGTGGGTGAAGTCGCGCCGCGGGCCGCGCATTTCCCAGATCCCCTCGTCGGGATCGCGCCAGATTTTCTCCATGAAGTCGATCAGGTTGCGCTCGAGCCGCCAGGCGTTTTCGTCGCATTCCAGGCCGCTTTTGCGAGCGACGTGCAGAGCGTCCATCACCTCGCCGAAAATATCGAGCTGCAACTGCTTGTAGGCGGCATTCCCCACCCGCACCGGGGCCGAGTTTTCATAGCCGGGCAACCAGGGAAGCTCGAACTCGGTGAGCCGACGCTCGCCCGCCAGGCCATACATGATGTTGATCTGCGACGGATTCCCCGCAACCGTCCGCAAAAGCCACGACCGCCAGGCGAGGGCTTCGTCGGTGTAGCCGCCGGTCATCAGGGCATAGAGCGTGAAGGTGGCGTCGCGGAGCCAGCAATAGCGGTAGTCCCAGTTGCGCACGCCCCCCAGGTGCTCGGGCAGCGAAGTGGTCGGGGCGGCGACGATGCCGCCGGTCGGCGCGTAGGTCAGCGCCTTGAGCGTCAATAGCGACCGGAGCACGATCTCGCGATAGGGCCCGTCGTATTGGCAACGCGCCGACCACGCCTGCCACCACTCGCCGGTTTGTTGCAAGGCGCGCTCGGCGTCGAGCGGCGGCTGCGGCGGCTCGTGCGAAGGTTGCCACCGCAACACAAACGGGATGCGCTCGCCAGCCGAGACCGAGAACTCAGCCACCGTGCTCTGGTTTTCGCCGTGCAGCGGGATCGGCGTATGCAGTTCGACCAGATCGGGCCCGGCGACAGCGCGAATGCCATCGTCCAGCCGGCGAACCCAGGGGACGATCGAGCCGTAGTCGAAGCGAATCGTCAGGTGCATCTTCATCGGCACCGTCCCGCGGCGTCCGACGACCATCCGCAGCAGTTCCGGCTCGTGGGTGCGCGGCGGCATGCAGTCGATAATGGCCACTTCGCCGGTCTCGGTTTCGTACACCGTTTCCAGCACCAGGGTGCCGTCGATGTAGCGCCGCGAGATTTTGCTCACCTGGCCCGCCGGGGCGATCTGCCAGCGGCCATGTTCGGGAGTGCCCAGCAGGGCGGCAAAGCAGGCCCCCGAATCGAAGCGCGGCAGGCAGAGCCAATCGATCGAGCCATCCTTGGCAACCAGGGCCGCCGTTTGGCAATCGCCGATCAGGGCGTAATCCTCTATGCGTGAAGCCATTGTTTGGTCACCCCTGCGGTTGGTCAGTTCGCCGGTTGGAAATCGAGCACGGTTTTGACGTCTCCCGGCTGGTGCTCGAGCGCCTCGGCCCAGCGGTCGAGGGGCACGCGGCGCGTGATCAGCCGGTCGAGCCAGTTGCGATCGGCGGCGGCCAGCGCCTCGGCCGCTTGCTGGTAGTGCCGGCGGTTGGCGTTGACCGAGCCAAAGACGACGTCGTTTTCGAGCACGAGCGAGCGGTTCAATAGCCCGGCGTCGATGGGAACTTCTCGACCGCCGGACGATATTCCGGTCAGACACATGATCGAGTTTCTGGCGGAGCGGGCCATCGCGCCAAATACCAGTTGGCCGACCCCCGTGCATTCGAGGATCACGTCGGGCAAGGGGCCGGCGTTTTCGATGCCGTCGGCGTGGTAGGTCGCCCCAAGATCGCGCACCAGTTGCGGCTTGGGGCCGGTGGTTACGATGTCGAGCACATGCACGTCCAGCCCCCGCTGCACGCCCAGCAGGGCGGCCATCAAGCCGACGGGGCCCGCCCCGGTGACCAGGACGTGCCGCGGCTGCCAGTGCGCGCGGGTGCCGATTCGGCCGATGTGTTCCCACGCTTTGGCCAACACACTGGCCGGTTCGAGCAACACCGCGGCCTGCCCGAGCGCGGCATCCACCTTCACCGCGAATTCCGGTTCCAAGCGGTAGCGCTCGCGGGCAAAGCCATGCCGGCCCTTGATGCCGCATTCCGTGTACAATCCGTTGAGGCACATATCCCACTCGCCCAGGGCACAGTTTTCGCACGGCACGGGATCGGGCCGGCGCACGATGCCGACCACCAGATCCCCCGTGGCAAAGCCGGTGCCCGGTGGTGCCGCAATAACGCGGCCCAGCGATTCGTGCCCCAGTACCAACCGGGACTCGCCCGGCGGGGCCTGCCCCCCGTGGCCGGCAACGAGCTCGCGATCGGTGCCGCAAATGCCGACGGCGATCGCCTCGACGAGCAATTGGTCGCTGTCGGCGGGGGGTTCCGCCATCTCAACCATTGCGGCGGAATTCGGCTGGCCGGGGATAATCGTCAGGGCGCGCATGAGTCGCCAATCTGAGCAGATGTTGTGCCGGAACGCGCAATCTGTCCGCATCCGCGCCATCCGGCTGGTCCGCGGCTTCCGATCCCTCCACTAAGGGTTCTCGAACATCGCGTGGTTCCGGTCGCCGCGCGAGAGCAAAAACGCGAGCAGATCCCGCACCTCGTTCTCGTGCAGCGTGTCGAGCAAGCCGGCGGGCATCATCGAGACCTTCGACGGCTGCATCAGGTCGATCTCGCTTTGCACGACCCGCGTCTGCTGGTTCGGGTTGAGCATGTCGGTGTTGATGCTTATGCCGTCGCCGTTGAGGTTGACGATCCGGCCGGTAATCGTCTGGCCGTTGAGCGTGCGGATGACGATCGCGGCGTATTGATCGCTGATCACCTTGTTTGGATCGACGACCGATTCGAGCAAGTCTTTGGGGCTGAAGCGACCCGCCAGGCCGGTCAGGTCGGGGCCGTTCGCCCCCCCTTCGCCCGCGAAGCGATGGCAGGCAAAGCAATTGGCCTGGCCGAACAGCACCCGGCCCCGGTCGTAGTCGCGCCCGGTCAACCCTCGCTCGACCATCGGCACCAATTCTTCCAGCGTCCACTTTTTCACCAGCGGACGGGGCGGGGCGATCGACACCGTTTGCACCTCTGGCGTCGCTTCCAAAATCGGCTTGAGTTTCGCTTTTTCGTCGTCCGAGAGCGTGGCCACGGCGTCGGCCTTCATGATCTTGAAAAAGCCTTGCAGGCTGTTGCCACCCTTGTAGCCGGCCGCCCTGAGGAACCAGGTGAAATAGGCCTTCCGCTGGTCGAGGGTCCAGCCGGTATCGAGCACCCGCAGCGCGCGGGCATAGTCCATCTGCTCTTCCTGGGTCGGGGCCGATTGCAACAAGGCGAGCGTCTTTTCCACCACGCCGGGCGCTTCCAGATAGACCAGCAGGTCGCATAGTTCGGCGTTCAGCTCGCGCCCCTTGGCGGGAAATAGCGGATCGAAACGGGCGATCGTCCGCTCGCGGGCGGCTGCCTCGGGCGCTCCCATGCGGTTGAACAGCACCGCATACACCCGCAGCAGGTCGAGTTGTTGCGCCTGGCTCAGGCTCTTCCAGTTGATTTGCTCCAAGGCGGCAACCATGTCGCTCTTCAGTTTTTCATCCACCGGCGGGGCATTTTCCGCCCGATGAAACGGATCGCTGGCGCTGACCCGCACCAGGGCGAGCAACGACTGGATGGCAGCGACGGGATTCTTCTCGGTCAGCGCTTTCTCGCGCCAACTGTTTGCCGGCTGGTGCTCAAGCGCCGTGCGGGCGGCAAAGCGGATGTACCGATCGGGGCTGGCCAGATGCGGCCAGGCGGCGGCAACGGCCGCCGGGTCTTGCCGGCCGTGAAATGCTTCTAAGTCGGCCCGCGTTTGGCGGGCCTGGGCGATCGCCTCCGAGACTTCGCCCGCCCCCTCGACGGCAGCGGTCGATTCGGTGCCGGTGTAGGTGACGCGGTACAAGCCCGACTGCGTATTGCGGCCGCCGATCGCAAAATACATCGCCCCATCTTCGGGCCGAATCACCAGATCGGTCAGCGGCAGGGGCGTTCCCGAAAGGAACTCTTCCGCCACGCCCGTATAGGCCGAGCCTTCCGGCGCGAGATGCACGGCGTACAGCTTGCCGTAGCTCCAGTCGCAAATGAAAAACGCCTCTTGATATTTGGCGGGGAATTTGGCTCCGTAGCCGAAGGCGACCCCCGTCGGCGAGCCGGGGCCGATATCGACCACGGCGGACAAGCTATCGGGATAGTAAGCCGGCCATTTGCCCGCGCCGTTGCGCCAGCCGAATTCGGCCCCGCTGGCCGAGAGGCAAACCCGCGTCGGCCGGTACCAAGGAGTGTTAAAGTCCCACTCCATGTCGGCGTCGTAGGTGAACAGGTCGCCGGCCCGGTTGAACGCGGCGTCGTATTGGTTGCGGTAGCCGACGCTAATAATCTCCCAAGTTTTGCCGTCGGGATCGACCTTGTAGATCGCTCCGCCGGGGCCGAGCGTGTCGGCCATGAAACCGTTGCCGTCGGGCATCCGCTTGAGCAGGTGGTCCTCGCCCCAGACGGTCGGCACTCGGCTCTTGTCGAACTCGGTGAGCGAGGTCTGGTTGCCGCACACAACGCGCAGCGACTTGCCGTCGGGCGACAGCAGCACGGCATGAGGACCATGCTCGCCGACCTTCTTGCCGCCCAGCTCGCGGAGCAGCGTCACCTCTTCGAGCTGTCCATCGCCGTTGGCGTCGCGCACGCGGTACAGGCCCGAAACCTTCTTGGGGTTGTTGACCACGACGTACAAACTGTCGAAGGCCCACAACAAGCCCTGGGCGCTGCCGATGTCGGCCGGGATCTTTTCGATCTTGGTCTCGTCGGCCGGTTTTCCCAGCCCAGGGGGCGCAATCTGGAATAGCCCGCCGTTTTGGTCCGAGACGATCAGCGTTCCGTTCGGGCCGTTGCACATCGAGACCCACGAACCTTGCTGCTCCTTGGGCACACTATATAGCAGCTCGAGCTGAAAGCCTGGCAAGGTTTTGGTCTGCGAAACCGGTGTGGCGGCTGGGCGATCCTTCTCGGATTCTTGAGCCGTGGCGAACTGTGTCGCCACAAACTGTGTCGCCAGGCAGATCGTCAGTAAGACAGCAAAGCTAAATCGCATCGCGCGAAGACTCCTGGCAAAACATGCGGAGAAATATTATTCGAGGGTCGGCGGCATCGCGGCTCATTCACAGCCGGCCTGCCGGGCGGGACGCCTCCCTTTATACTATCCCGCTGGGCACTTCGCCACTTTGACAGCTTTTGCGATTTGTCTTGTCGCAACATTGGAGCTTTGCATGTCCTCCCGCCAGGTCGCCCTGATTACCGGTTCGGGCAAGCGCCGCGTCGGCTGGCACGTCGCCCAGGCCCTGGCCGAGCGGGGCTACGATCTGGCCATTCACTACCGCACGTCGCTGGTCGAAGCGGAAGTGACCGTCGCCGCGCTGCGTGCGGCGGGACTGGCGGCCGAGGCGTTTGGGGCCGATCTGACCGACGAACGGGCGGTTCACGGCCTGGTCGAACAAACGCTGGCCCGTTTCGGCCGGATCGACGTGCTCGTCAACGCGGCTGCCATTTGGCGGAGCAAGCGGCTGGAAGACGTGACCGCGGCCGACCTGCGCGACCACTTCGACACCAACACCCTCGGCACGTTCCTCTGTTGCCAACAAGTGGGCCTGGCGATGGTTGGGCAGCCGGAAGGGGGCTCGATCGTCAACTTGGGCGACTGGGCGATCGAGCGGCCGTACGTGAATTACTCGGCTTACTTTCCGTCGAAGGGGGCGATTCCCACGCTCACCCGCACGCTGGCGGTGGAGCTCGCTTCGCGCAATCCGCTGGTCCGCGTCAACTGCGTCTCGCCCGGCCCGGTCATGCTGCCGTTGGACCTGCCGCATCAAGAGCGCGAGCAAGCGATTCAGGGGACGCTCGTCAAGCGCGAAGGACGGCCCGAGAACGTGGCCCAGGCCGTGCTGCACTTTATCGATAACGATTTTGTGACCGGCGCTTGTTTGCCCGTCGATGGGGGCCGGTCGATCTACTCGGGGGAGTGACAGGGTTACCGCTACGCGCTGGCGATGTTCACAAAGCAATGCACGTGCGGCAAAACGCGGTAGTTCCAAACGAAGCCCGGCCCTTCGAGCCGCCAGAAGTGCCACGGCTCTTTGGCATCTTTGGCGTCGTCCTGATAGAAGGCGAGGTTAATCTGCTCCATTCCCCCGCCCGCCTTGACGATTTGCATCACCTCGTCCACGTCTTCCTTGCGGAACGGCGCGAGGAGGGTCCGCATCACTTTTTCGACCAGTTGCTTCTGCTCGGCGGTTAGCTCGGAGTAGGCGATGCCGTGCCGCGGATTCTGCGGCTTCAGGCCGCCCAGGCCGTCGCCCGGATTCTTGGGGGCCATCGCCGTGGTCCGCTGCTTTTCGTCCAGGGCGTCGTAAACGGCTTGCACCTGCTGGGTCTGGTAGCGATAGACGTTGTCTTTGCTGTAGCCGTCTTCGCTGTGGCCGTAATAGACGGGTCCGCCGAAGGCCGCGCCGGGCTGCGAATTGCCGTCGCAGCGGAGCGTCAAATGGTGGCCGCTAAAGACCCAGGCGAATTTGCCTTCGTCGGCCGGATCGCCAAACAAAACCGCGCCGCACCCTTCCAACGAGCCGCTGCTGTCCCACGTCCCTTTCCGGCTGATCCGCTCGAGCGCCTCGTCGCTGGCCAGGATCGAGCGGACGATCCGTCCGACCAGTTCCTGCTGCGGCTTGGTGTACGAATCGGCGATTCGCTTGTCGTTGACCGCGCTGTTGAACGTCCGCTGGCGGGTCGGCCGGCCCCCTTCATTGCCGTGATCGTAAGGCAGGATCAGCTCTTTTTTCTGCTCGGGAGTCAGCGTGGCGTGCAGTTCGCGGATCAGCCCCTCGGCCGGTTTGGCCGTCGTCGCCGGCTGGTCTTCGGCCCGTACGCGAGATAATCCGCTGCCGGCGGCCACCAGTGCAGCCGCTCCCCCCAGGGTTTGCAGGAAGCCGCGCCGGCTGCGAACGGGTGGGAGCACGAATCCTTCGTCGCATTCGGGGCAATAGTACCGAGTCTCGTTGAGCATGGCAGGACTCCTGATTGGGGGCGGGATGCCGGGCCGTCCGGCACGGCGGACTTTCTGCGTTATACCGCTTGCCGCCCGGCGAAACAAATTTTTTAGGGAGAAAGCCGAGGCTGGGAAGATTACGCGGCCCGAGCGCCCACTGGCGCAACGAATCGGTTTCGCACGGCGAGCGCGATGCCGACGACGACCAGCGCCAGGCCCGCGACGGGAAAAATGCCCGCAATCACGCTGGCCAGCCCCACCAGGGCGAGCAACACGCCCAAGGTCACGGTTTGAGCCAGCCGCCGCCAAACCTTGCGCGGGCCAGGACGTGCGACCAGCCAGAGCAGGAAAATGGCGATCGCCACCCCCCCCAAGCCGGCGAGTCGCCCCACCAGCGTTTGCGCGAGCGGGCGGGCGGTAATTTCGATCTCTCCCCGCGGCGTGGTGAAGCTATAGACCTGGCCCCGCTGCGGCAGCTCGAAGTCGAGGCTCGCCAGCCCGGCGGTGAGTTGCCCGTATCCATCGCTCGTGGCGACCACGGCGGGCCTGGCCGGGCCATTGGGCGAGGCACTGAAAGGATCGGCTCCCGGATCGCCGGGCTGAACTCCCTGGCCTCTACCCATGCCGCCGTCACCCGCTTGCGCCGACCCATAGCCCGCTTCGCCGCCCGGCGATTGGGGCAAGGCGGGTGACTGCGCCGGCTGGCCAGCTTTGCCAAATAGCGATTGGCCCTGGGCGTTTTGCGCGAGCCGATCGCGATACCGCGAAAGGTTTTCGATCTCTTGCTTGCGGCCGGAGGATTCGCCCGGCTGCTGCACATCGCCCTTCTTGTCGAACTGTGCTTCCAGCGACTGCTGCTGTTGTTCGTTAAATAGTTGCAGCTTCTGCTCGGCTTGCGCTTGCCCGTTCACGCCCGTCTGTTGTGCCGGCAGGGCGTCCCGATCCTTGCCGCCGCGATAAAAGCGGTCCCCCTTCGCTTCGCTTCCGCCTGGCGCCGGCGACCCAGCGGCGGGCTTCTTTCCGCCGGCGGCTTGGTCCGGCTGAGTTCCCAAGGCATTCTGATCGAGAAACGAGGGATTGAAGGCACTTTCGCCTTGGGCCGCTTCGGCTTTGCCGAGCGCCGCGCCGTCGAAATTGCTCGCCAGCCCCGAGACGACGTTCTTCGAGCGCTCGACATCCTGCTCGGCCCAGTAGTTGTTGAGCCGCTCGCGGTTATCGAACCGTTGGGCCTGCTCGGCGGCTTGCTGCTGCCCCGCCTGCTCGTCGGCCAGGTCGAGCAACGCCTCGTTCTGGGTCTGCAGCTCCCGTCCCAATTGCCCGAGGCTGTTGCTGCTGGACATCGACCGGCTGTCGTCAACCATCAGGCGAGACTGCTTCAGGTTCCACTTGGCCCGCATCTGCGTGTAGGGATTGGCGCTGGAAAGGAGTTGGCTCGCTTCTTGAATGCGCTTGTTAAGGTACGACTGCACGACCCCGGCCAGTTCCCCTTCGTCGGAAACCTTGCGCATCGTTCCGCGAAAATCGAACCAGACGTGCGACTCGGGGAGGAACAGCGTGACCTGGCTCAGCTCGACGTTGATGTTGATCGTCTGCATCAGCGGCACACGAATCTGGGAAAAGCTGGCGATCGCCGGGATTTGTCCGCCGTACTTGAGCTGCACCGGATAGTCGCCGGCTCCTTCGCCCAGCTTCACCAGCGGAATGCGAACCACGCCGGGCGGCGGCCCGCTTTCGCCCGCCGCGGGGGGCGGAATCAGCGGCTTGACGGGCTGGCCGGCGACGGTCGCGGTCCACAACCGAGCGCCGGCCGGCAATTCCACGTCGAGAAACTGCTCGGTGGCGTTGGTGACGCGGTATTCCTGCAAAGCCCGGTAGGTTCCCGCGGCGTCGAGCACCAGCAGCGTCGTCGCCAGGTCGATCCGCGCCGCGGCCGTCTCGGCCCGGGCCCGCTCTTTGGTTTGGAAACTGAGCCGCGGGTTGGCTGCGCCCGCCGTTACCACGTACGCCTGCGTGACGTTGCTCCCCAAGAGCGCCGTCAGTTCGCGCCACGCTTGTTGCTGCGGGCTAAGCAGCTCCAGCCCGACGAGATTGGCCTCGGCGATCACCACTTCGTCGCGCCCGGCGTTCTCGATCGCCACCAGCCGCTGGTCGGTGCGGCCCGTTTCGACCCGCGGAATGGCAACCTCTTGCTCGGTGGCGGTGAGCAGCCGATCGTGCATCACGATCACGCCAAACTGGTCGCGCACGTAGTCTTGCAGTTCCAAAGTAAAGCGAACCCAGCCCGCCAGCGGCTGACCGTCGGCGGCGGTTGCCGGCTCGACCGTTTTGCTCTTGAGCAGCTTGACGTTGAGCCGCGCCTCGGCCAGCCGCTCGGGCAACAGGAACGACAGCTTGCGGATGCCCGCTTGCTCGATCTGGAAGTTCAGTAGGATGGTTTCTTCGACGGCCCGCGGCGTGACCTTCACATTGGTCACCGTGCGCACCGAAACTTGCGGCGTGCGCGGTGTGAGGACCAGGCTCGCCCCGTAGTCGGGCGAGCGGAAGCGGAGCGCGGCCTTGGCCAGCGGCTGCTGCTCGGCCGCCAGCCAATCGATGGCCTGCATGAGCAGCACGCTGTCGGCGTTTTGCAGGTTTTCGAGGCGAACGTCGGTATCGGGATCGGGCAGGACGACCAGATCCCCGGCCTGCTTTTGCACGTGCAGCACTTCGATCACCGGCGCGGGAAGGGTGCGGGGCCGCGGCTCGCCGTCGGCAGCCGGCGGATCGCCCACGCCGACAATCCGGCCAAACAGGGTGAGCGTGAATTCGCTCGTCCGCCCAGCGAGCAAGTGAACCGTCAGTTTTTTACGGTCGTCTTCGGTCGTGACCGTCCATTCCAGGTCGGCGGGGCCCAGCCGGTCGAGCTCGAAGCCTTGCGGCAGCAGCAGCTCGACCTTGAAAAGCGGCTCTCCTTGCGGACGAAAGATCACCGCCGCATCGAGTGTCGTTTCGCGCTCGGCAACGCGCAAGGCCGCCCGCACTTCGGCGGTCGTGGCGGCGGAAAGTTGCGAAGCGGCCAGACGCAGCGAAAACGGCGGGCGGACGAAGCGAAACATCTGGTACGCACGCGCGACCAGCACCGGGGCGTCGGTCGCATCGGCCAGTTGCTCGATGGGGGCAGTGTTTTCGGCCGTTTCGGCTCGGGAAAGCCCCGTTGCTGCCAGCGTTCGCAGCTCCAGTCGCGGGCTGCGGCGCACGGCGATTTCGCCTTGCTGCAAGGCGGCATCGATCACCAGCACGCTGGGGACGGTGAATTCGGCCAGTTCCCCTTGGCCGACGCGGCCGCGGCGAGCGAGTTGCAGCGTCAACGTCACGGTTCCTTGGGCTGGTTTAAGCAGCGTCACGTCGATCAACTGCTCGGGGCCGACTGTTTTTGCCTGCCAGCCGCGGAGGTTCTCGCCGCTGACCTGCTCGACCAGGTAGTCCGCCGGCACGGCGAACGTGAAGGAATCGCGGGCGGTGCGGCCATATTCCAGGCGAACCTGCCAAACGAGGCGGAGCGAATCTTCGCGCACGTCGAACACGGCGGCCGATTGGGCGGTCAGGCTTTGATCGACTTGCCCCTCGGCCACCTTGGCCCGCCATTGCAGATCGATCGCGCCGCTGGGCAAGAGCGCGGTTTCGATGGTCTCGCCGTCGGTCGTCGTTTCAAAATTCGCCCGATCGGGCAGTCCTACCTGGCGAATCTCGGTGCCTGCGGCGGCGGCGGTCAGCGCGAGGGCGGCCGCCGGGCCAACCGGGACTTGCCCGCGCACGAGGCGCCACCCTCCTTGCCGCGCGAGGCCCATTTGAATCGTCAGTTCCAGTTTCTTGCGCCCCTGGCCAGTCAAGTGCAGCAAGAGCAGCCGAGGAGGGATATGTGCGGCGGCCTCGGCGATTTGGGTTTGTGGTTTCGCCTGTTGGGCCGATTCTGGCTCGACGAGTTGCAGGCGCGCGGGCTGGCCATCGACCGTCGCCTTGACCAGCACGCCGCCAGCCAAGTGCAACGGCACGGCAACCGGCTTGTCGGTGAAGACGTCGATCTCGATGGTGCCGCGCAGTTGCAGCGAGTCGCCGGCGGTTAGCGCGGCCTCGTAGCGAGCGCCGGCCAAGGCATAGTCGGCCGGCGGCAGGGCGGCGGCGAGCTGTTTGTCCGGGTTGGCCCGGTTCCAGAGCTCGATGTAACGCTCGTAGGGGACGAGCAGCTTTTCGCCCTCCACCGGCTGCCCCAGCTTGTCGGGATCGTAGGGAACGATCAAGGCATCGGCGGGCACGGTTACCGGAGTCTGGTCGTCGTCCAATAGCGGCAGCAAGTCTTTCAGGTTGACAATCCGCACGCCCGCCGGCTCCGGTTGTTGAGCCAGCGCCGAGGTGGCGGCCAGGCCAAGCGCCAGGGCGACAACCAGCCGAGCCGCGGTTTGCGCGGAGCGCGCGGCCAGCAGTTCGCGCGGCAACTTGCACACCAGCCGGCGGCCCAGACGGATGGCAATCGCCGCCAGGGGAAAATAAACGGCGAGTATGCAGCCGGCATAGAAGATGTAGTCGAGCACCTGGGCGACTTCGTCCAGGCGGTCGGTCACAAACAGCGGCAGCGAAGATGCCAACAACACCACGATCGCGTAGCTCGCCTGCCGCCGCGCCGATTGAAACGTCAAGCCGACGCCGACCAAGGCGACCAACAGCGCCAGGCCCCAGGCGGCCGCATGGACCCGGCGATTGTCGATCACGGCGGCTCGCAGCACGGGATCGGCCCCCAGGCTGCGAAAAATGGCCGACTGGCCTCCGTAGTCTCGTTGCAGATCGATCCCCAAGGTGCTGACCCCCGACAGACCGAGGACATCCTTGCGGCTCGCAGCCTGCTCGGCGCGGCTTTCGAGTTCCCCGATTACCGCTTGCCGCTGTTGCACATCCAACGACAGCTCTTCGCGCAGTTCGTCGCGCAGGGCATCCATTGCCGGCGGGGCAAGCGAGGGTGGCGGCGCGGCGGCCTCGGCCGGGGCGTCGTCCATTGCATCCGCTCCGGCCGGGGCGGGCTCCGAGGTCGTCGCCGAAGGGCCCGCGCTCATGGTCACTTGGTTGGCAGAATACGTAGTAGTAGCGGAGTAAGTCTGACTCGGCGAACGAATCCCTCCCGCCAGCCAATACAAAAAGCCGGCCACCTTGGCAGCCGCCGGCTGACGCGGCTGGATCACGTCGGTATAGACGGTGCCGCCCGAGCGGCGCAGCGAGTACCCCGTGGGCAGGTGCAAGGTCCACTCCAGATCGGCCTGCGGAATCTCGCGCTGGGCATCGTCGCCGACGGCGCGAACCAGCAACGTGGGAGCGGCGATTTCGATCTGGCCCGACAAGCCGAGCGGCGCGCCGGCCGTTTCATACACGATCTTGAGTTGTCGCATGGCCAGTTCGGCCTGGGCCGGCAGGCTGAGCAGCAAACTCTCCCCTTCGCGCTGCGGCTTGGTCGGTTGATCGCCCACGTTGATCGACCACAAGGTTGACTCGGAGGGGAGGCGAATCTCCAGCAGCGTCGCCTTGGTCAGCAGGTCGTACTCGGCGAGCGACTGGCTGCGGCCCGCCTCCGAAACTTTCGTCGTCAGCGACGCCCGCTGGACGAGGGCCGGTGGAAGCGCATATGGCTGCCGGCGCGCAATGTTGACCTGCACGCTCGCCTGGTCTCCCACAAATCCGAACGCGCCGATCACGCGCCGCCCGACGGCATATTCCGCCCCGGCCAGTTCCCCCACGTCGATCTGCCGGGCGGACGTGGTGAACGAGATGTCCAGTTCTTCGTCCCCCTCGATCGCCACGTAGGCCGATTGATACTCCACGTCGGTCGCCTGCGCGAGCGGCAGGCCATCGCGCGCTAGCGCCTGGTCGCTGTACGGCTGCTGAAATTCGACCGCCAACTGCACGCGCCCCATCTGCCGCTCGGCAAGCTGCACCTCCCACTGGCGCCAGGCGCCGTCGTCCGTCGGTCGAAACTCCTTGACCACCGTGCCGCCTAAACCCCGGATGCTGATTTCCTGCGGGGTCGATTGCGGCAGCCGAAAACGGACCAGCCGCGTGCGGGCTTCGCGCACGTCGTAGTTCAACTGGTAGTGCGCGGTCAGTTGGTCCGGCTCGATCTTGAAGAACGAAAAGACCTCGGCCTTGAGCGAGGGTTTCGTCCGCTCGACCGCCAGCGATGCGGCGAAGTTTCGCGCGCCGTAGCGATAGGCCAGCGTCGTCGGCAGTTCGGCCAGGCCAAAGGCCGCTTTTTCCGTTTCCACCAGCGGGATGAGGCCTGCCAGCGTGTCGGGTCGGACCTTCAAATCGTCCAGCGTTTGCACGGCGATGGCGCCGCTGTCGGTCGTGGCACTTTCGACGACGAACCGTGGGAACTCCAGCGTTTGCGCGGTCCAATCGGTCAGCCAGGCGGTGGGAGTGCTGGCGGCATCGATGTTGATGGTGGCCGACTGGCCAACGGGAATCGCCTGTTTCAGGCGGACGACGATCCGCGTCCCGGTGGGAATGGGATAGCGCTCGATGACGAGCGGCACGGCTTCCGCCCCGGTAACCTGCGTCACTTGCCACCCGGGCGGCACGATCAGCCGAACGTCGAACAGGCTTTCGGCCGTTGGAGTGAGCGCGATGCCGCCGGTCAGCGTCAGCCCTCGGTCGCCGATCACGAGGAGCGAGTTACTGGCCACGTTCAGCCCCGCCGGCGGCCGCGTGAATTTGGCAGACAGTTCGTAATCGGCCGCGGGGGCGTAGTACGTGGCGACCTGGCGAATCGTCGGCGCGCCCGGCTCGGCGGCGAACACGCTGGCCGGAATGGCCGCCACCAGCACCGACGCGTCGATCGGCAACAGGCCGGTCGCTGCCAGGTTCTCCGGCTGCAAGCGATCTTCCAGCAACAGGCCCACCACGGCGACCTGTCCCGCGACATCCAACGGCACGAGCCGCGGAAATTTCCACGCCGCGAGCGCGGCCAGCCAGTCCTCGCCGGCGGCCGGGGCGCGATTGGCCGAGATATTCAGCACGACCTGCTCGGTGGTCGGTTCGCGCAGCGTCGCTTCAAGAATCTTTTGGTCCCCCTCGGTCTGCTCTTCCCAGCGGGCCAAGAGGGGCGATTCCACCGTGGTCACCTCGAAGCCGGTGGGAATCGCGAACCGCAACTTATCGATCGCGCCGTGCAGCACGCGATGCGACACCGTGGCATGAATCCGCTCGTATCCTAGCGTCACCTCGGCGACCAGCACGCTCCGGGCAACCACGACCCGCTGGTCGCGGAGCAGCCGATTGTTGAGCGACAGAACGATCGACATGCCGCCCCGCTGCGGCACCAGTTCCAGCCGGGTGAGGTTGGCTGCCATGTCGAACTGGCGGTCGATGACGGCTGCTCCTCCTTTCACCTCGACGTTGCCCGGCACCGCCAGCCGCAGCCTGGCGGCGGTCGTCGTTGGCAACGTGACGTGGAGCGACTGCTGCGCTGCGGCGGTTTGTAGCGGCGCGGTGAGCGACAGCACAAGCTGGTGCATTCCCTTGCCTTGGACGAGCACGGCGGGCCACTGCTGATCGTTGCGGATCAGCGGCGCGGGCTGGCCGTCGAGCATCGCAGTGCGAATGCCGACCCCGGCCAGCTCCAATGGCAGCGCAAACAACCCCTCGCCGAAGACTTCGATCGACAGGTTGCCGGTCAATAGGGCGCGCCCTTCTTCGAGCTTGGTCTGGTAGTCGGCGGCAACCAGGGCGAGTTGGTGCGGCACCACCGCCAGCGGCTTTGTCCGCGCCTTGGCGACCAGGGCGTCGTACTCCTGGCGAGTCAGAAAGACTCGCTGGGTCTCGCTTTCCAGCAAAACATTCAAGTCTTCAAAGGGGACGAAAATCTCGCGCAAGGATTTATCGCTCGGCTCCTGTGCGCGAGCGGTGGCCAGCGAGATCAGGGCCAGCACGCTGGCCAGGCAAGCCGCTTGGCGGAAAAAGTGGCTAACCATGCGACTCACCCCCTTCTTGCCCCGCCTGGTTCTCCGGGGGTGGAGGAGGCGTCTCGTCAGGAGGTGGGGCAATCGTCGTCGCGGCCCCCACCACCCCCCCCCCCGCCCCCCCCCGGGCAGGCCGGGCTGCCAGCCAGGCCAAAACCAGCGGCACGGCCCAGGCCAGGAATCGCACGAACCAGACGAGCAGCACCAGCAGCAGCGCCCATTTCAGGGCGTCTTGCAACAAGGCATGGGCCAGCGTCGGCGCGAAGACCGCGGCCAGGACCAACAGGATCACCACTCCCGCCAGCCACCAGAGCCGAGTGCCGATGGGCCAAGCGGTCAGCACCAGGCCGATTGCAGCCACGATCAAAAAGATTCCAAAATTGACCACGTTCCGGTCGAGCGTCGTCTGCCGCAACGAACCGGCCGGCGCCGGCTCGGGTCGCAAGGCGGAAAACAGATACCGCCGACCGTCGGTGGGGAAGGTGTCGCCCGCCGTCTGGCAGCCGCCGATGTCGCCGCGCAACTGATTCAGAATCGTAGTGTCGTCGGGAGCATCCTCGCGCCACGCCTGGTCGATAAAGGTCATCGACGTTTCGTCGGTCCAAGGGCCGCCGACATCGAGCAGCGTCCGCTCCTGGGGCATATAGACCGCCAGATAAACCTGCTGAACCGCGGGGTCGTCGGCATTGGTGGTCGCTTCGCCCGAGAAATCGGGCAGGTCCAACCGCGAGGAGCGGCCGTCGATCGCGTAGCGGATTTCGACCAGCACGTCCTCGTCGGGCGAGTGGCCGGTCAGCGGAATCCAAAACTGGGTTTGATCCTTTTCGAGCGGCGCGGGCTGGTTGTTGATTCGCAACGGCTGGGCGTCGAGATTCCGCGATGGATCTTGCGGATCGACTCCCGGCAGCCGAACCGCGATCCGCTGCTGCGCCGAACGGAGGCGATACATGGCCTGCACCGCGATCTGATCGCCGCGGGTGACGACCATCCGCACGAAGGCCCGGTCGATGCTGGTTCGTTTGACCTCTTCGAGTTCGTAGCGAGTCGCCAACAGGGCCAGCGACCAGTCGTCGTGAAACTCAAACGCCCGGGCCACGTTTTGCGTCGGCGCTCCGGGCATCAGATCGCGCTGCGGATCGATCGGCCGCAGTCCCGCGGGCTCGCCATCGACGGTGATTTCGATCGTTTCGGCCTTGCTGGCGGTGATTTGCCCCCAGGCGCGATCGACCCCCACCGGCCGCAAATGCGGCACGTCGATGGCCACTCCCTCGCCCACCGGCAATTCGTCCAGTTTCTTTTCCCAACTCAGATGCAGCGCGTGGCTGCCGAGCAGTTCGCCTTCGCCGGTGATCTGCCAGGCCACGTACCCGGCGGGCGGCGGCGGATCGAGGGGCGGATCGGCCGGCAAGGCCTGCTCGTGCATGGTCGGCGAAAGATTGCGCAGGCTGGGTGCCAGCGCCTGCGGCACGTCGATCCGCAGACTTTTGACCCCGCTGAAGCGGATGTCGAAAAAGAACCGGGCATCGTACTTCACCACTCCCGAATCGACATGCACCGACAGCAGTTGGCGGGCTTCGATATAAGGCTTGCGGCGCTCGGCGCTGGCGATCAGGCTCGCCGGCTCCTGGGTGTAGGCATAGGCGGCAAGCTGCAAGAGCGCGGGAAAGCGGCCGGCCCGCGTCGATTCCATGTTTTCGAGCGCTTCGGTCCCGGAGATCGTCCGCAGTCCCTTCAGTTCGGTCGGCGCCAATCGCAAGCTTTCGGGAGCATAGACGATCATCCGCCCGGTGGTGCGGGCCACCGAGGCGGGGCTGACGCGCGGCACGGGCAAATTGAGCACCGAAACCGTGCCCGTGGGGGCGAGCAGGTTCGCATCGTCCTGCCGTCGTTGCAGCTCGACCCACAGAGCCACCTTGCCGATTGCCTTGCGGCTGAAGTTGACGACCAGCCTGGTCCGCTGCTTGACCTTCACCTCCGGCATTGTCGGGTCGAGCGCGACTTCGACCTCTTCCAGGTGATGGGCATCGACCGCCACGGCCGAGGCATAGGCCGCATCGCGCCCTTGCACCGCACGCACCTCGTAGTTCTCGGGCACGTCCAGCAGTACTTGAAACACGCCGGCTCGCTGGATGTTCAGCACGGCCAGCAGGTTGGTGGTAATCTGGTTCGGCTCGACGTAGGTCTCGACCAGCTCTTGCACCTCGATCTGCGGCAGCAGTTTTTCGACGCTGATCTTCAGGTCGAACGGCAAGGCGGCGTAGCGATAGGCGTGGTTCCATTCTTGTCCGGCCAGCGGCGCGGGCAACTCGGCGGCGTCGATCTGTAGCAGCCCGCTGCGCGAAGTGATTTCGCCCCGCAAGGCCGTGCCCAAGCGAACGACGACCACCCCCTGCTGGCGGCCGACATTGACCAACTCGCCGGGCTGGCCGACCTGCGTCGCCCGCACCACCGGGGCCTCTAGCTCGGCATTCATCATTTCCTGCGGCATTTCCTTGTCGCCGGCAAACTTCTCGAGTTCGATGGCGATGTTCTGCGCGCCGCGCGTCGGCTGGAAGAGCGCGATCGTCAGCGTTTGCAGCGGCCCTTCGGTTTTCTTTTCCCACTTCTGGACGTTGGGGTCGAAAACATTGACCACGTTGTGGTCGGCCGGCACTTCGACCACCAGTTGCGTCACATCGGCGCGGGTGATTTCGTAGGCCATGTTGGTTCGTGTGCGGATCACTCCTTCGTCGATTACCAGTAACCGTTCACGCCAGCACTTGGGCGATGTCAGTTTTGGGATTAGCTGCTTTG
>JBBDYF010000155.1:0-3433 GCA_040901775.1 Pirellulaceae bacterium
GGGCATGGCCGCGGCTGGTACGCGGCGCGGAGCGGGCATCCGGGGGTCGTTCTGGTTGCCCTGTGCGATGGAAGCGTGCGCCCCGTCTCGAACAGCGTGAACGTCGAGACCTGGCGGAGCCTCTTCTCGCGCGACGGCGGCGAAGTGGGGAGCGAGTGAGGGACGAGGCGAGCGCGCGGCTGGGAGGGCGAGGCTCCTGCCGAGCCAAGCCGAGCCGGGCAATGGCGAGCGGGATGCGTCAGCACCCCGATGGCGCTGTTCCCGCAAACCGAGTCGCCCGCCGCGCCGCTCAAGCGGGAGGCTGACGCCTAAAGTGATGACGACTCGATACTTCATCTCCCCGCGCCGAGCGATTTGACCGCTTTGCGCATCGGTCGCGTGCGGCCTGCGTCGGCGTCTTCCAGACTTTGGCGCAGTGCTTCCAACGAGTCAACGCGCTCGGCAAGATTCAGCAGCCGTTGATACGACGCGGCGTCTTGGACCACCAGTTCCGCCTTGCCATTGATGGTCAGGACGACCGGCTGGCCAGATTCTTTCATCCGCTCGACGAATTTTGCCGTCTCACGTTTGAAGCTACTGAGGGAGTCGATATCGCGGGACAGCTCTACCATGGGCGAGGCTCCTGATGCGAAATTCACATTCCATTGAATGATAGTCGCGTAGGTTATGCTTCAGCATAACGACACCGGCGACGGCGTTATGCTGAAGCATAACCTTCTACTGTGGTCGCGCGAGCAGAACCACGGCAGGGATGGTCGCGCTGTCGCGCCGCGTGCATGCAGGACTGAATCGCCCGCGCTCAGCCGTGGTTGACTTCGTCAACCACAGCCACCCGCCGCCGCATTTACACTCGGTTGCCAGGCATCCGATAGCAGCCGACCGGGTAGGCGGTGATCAGGTCTCCATTCAGGTCCACGATGAGGCAGAGATAGGCCAAGTCTTGCCGATCCTGGCCTGGGAGACAATAGCCGATAGGGTGACCGGCGCCGAACCAGGTCTGGATCACTACCGCCCAATCACCATCGTCCGACTTCGACAACATTGGCTCAGTCCCAGCCCCGTTGATCGCCCGGAGGAGAAGGTTCGTCAACTCGGAAGGTTGCTGGTATTGGGCCAGGAACACACCGTGAGTCGGTTTGCCTGGTTGCTCGCGAAAGTGCTCGCCGATGTGAGCGAAGGCATGATGGAACTGAAGGGAAACCGTCTGGAGCTGTCGTCGGGCCGCGGCAGCCGCGCGCTTCGCCACCTCGGTCGATTGCCGGGCGCCGAACTGCTGTTCAGCCTGATGCCGAAGGGCCACAGTATAGAACTTGGACATGATCGAGATTCCTTTCCGTGTCTTCAACAACGTGCCAATCACGCAGTGAACCACGGCTTGGTTGGTGTAACCTAATCGGACGCAGTGGTTCGCTGCGCGAACCGTTATCGCTCATCTCCCCGCTCGCAGCCGCCCTTTCAGATCGGCTTGCCAGGTGGTGCCGCTGTCAACGTCCAGCGCCGTCAGCCAGCCGCCGCCGTGGCAGAACGTGTCGATGCAGATAAAGTGGCCTCCATCGACGACGTTGCCCACCCGCTGCGCGGTGTGCCCCACGACGGCGATCTTGCCGTTGTCGTGCGGCCGCGGGGTGTGAAAAATCAAATGCTCCCAAAACAACAGGTAGTCGGGCTGTTCGTCCAGCGGCAGGTCGGCTTCGTAGTTGGCGTGGACGAAAAAGTGCGTCGCCGTTTCGTAATAGCGCCGGCAGCGGCGGATAAAGTCGAGATGCTCCGGGGGGATTCGGTCGAGCCGGCCGCCGTAGCTTTTCAGCGTCGCCTCGCCGCCGCATTCCTTCCACGGCTCTAGGGTGGAAGGACTGACCAGGGCTTCGAGCAGCATCACCTCGTGATTGCCCAGCAGCGGCACCAGCCGGCAACGCTTTTCCAGCGCGAGCAACTCATCGATCACTCCCCGGCTGTCGGGACCGCGATCGACGTAGTCGCCCAGCGCGACGATTGTGTCTTCGGCCTGCGGGTCGATGGCACCCAGCACCGCGCGCAGGGCCGCCGCACAGCCGTGAATGTCGCCGATTGCGATGGTGCGTCCGGGCATGGATTGTTAGCTTAGGGTGGCTGTGGTTTGCGCAGCAAACCACGGCTGCGAATCGCCTGCATTGTCAGGTTCCGACAACTGGGCTACGTTACCACTCTCATTCGAGGAACAGGCGCGTTTGCGCCGTCCTTTGGGGCTGGTAACCGGGGGATAAGGAACCGTACCAATGAGCGACCTGGATTACAACGCCGCCGCCTGCCGCACACGCCAGCAGCGATTGCTGGCCGAGATGCAGCGACTTTCGCTCGACCTGGTCGTCGTGCAGCAAATCGAGCACGTGCAATGGCTGACGGGGGCCCGCTTCGGCTGGGTGTTTAGCCCGGTCGCGGCGATCCGCGCCGATGGCCACGTGACCCTTGTCGCTCCGAAAAAGGGGAGTAGCGACGCGGCTGCGGACGAGATCGCTCAGTACGAAGCGCAGTGGCACAGCACGCTGCGCAACGACCAGCGGCAAGCCGCCAGCAGCGAGCTGTTGCGGGTTTTGGGGGAGAAAGCCCAGCCACGGCGGATCGGCGTCGAGTTTTCTTCGTTTTCTTCGCATCTGGCGGGGCTATCGGGCGAGCGGATCGACATCGAGCCGACGCTCTTTCGCCTCCGCCGCCGTAAAGAACGCGACGAACTGGCCCGCCTTCGCAAAGCGATCGCCGGGACCGAAAAAATGTATGCCCTGGCCCGCCGGATCATCGAGCCGGGAATCAGCGAGCTCGAGGTGTTCAACCGGCTGCAAGCGGCTGCGGTCGAGGAATTTGGCGAAATGCTGACCGGCACGGGAAACGACTACGCCTGCGGCGAGCGCGGCGGCCCGCCGCGCGGCGGCCGCCGGCGCCAGGACGGCGAGCTGTATATCCTCGACCTGGGCCCCGCGTTTCGCGGCTACTTCGCCGATACCTGCCGAGCCATCGCGGTCAACCGCCAGCCGACCGACGCGCAGCGGACTGCCTGGTCGAGCATTTTGCCGGTCTTCGAGCATGTGGAAGCAAGCGTGAAGCCGGGCAAAAGCTGCAAAGAGCTGTTTCACGAATGTGCCGCCATCTTGCACCAGTCGCCGGTCGGGGTGTTCAACCACCACCTGGGACACGGCATCGGCCTTTTCCCCCATGAGGCACCGCACCTGAACCCGCATTGGGACGACACATTTGAAGTGGGGGACGTTTTTACCTGCGAGCCGGGCCTGTACGACGAACAGGCGCTGCGGGCGGGCATCCGGCTCGAAAACGATTACCTGGTGACCGCCACGGGCGTGGAGAATTTGAGTCCGTTTCCGCTGGAGTTGTAGCAAAGAGGTCAGTTGTCAGTTGTCAGAGCATCTACGATTCCCCCGCGCCCCCCCCCCCCCACCCCCCC
>JBBDYF010000156.1:0-23518 GCA_040901775.1 Pirellulaceae bacterium
CCCACTTCGCCCGAACCACCGCGCCAACACTAGCCGGGGCGTGAACGGTTACCGGCGATTCTCATCTGCAGCGACATGACCCAGCAGAAGCTGGCCGAGCAGGCCCTGCGCAGCAGCGAGGCCCGCTATCGCTTGCTCGCGGACCATTCGTCCGACTTGATCGCGCGGCACGGAATCGACGGGCGTTGGATATACCTGTCTCCCGCGGCGCGAGCCATTCTGGGTTTCGACGCGGAAGCGCTGGTCGGGCTCGACCCGTTCGAGTTCATTCATGCCGACGATCGCGGACGCTGCCTGCTGATGCTGCGGAACCTCGTGTCCAGCGGCCAGGAGCAGTCGGCGACCTACCGCGTGCGCCGCGCCGATGGCCGGCACGTGTGGCTCGAATCGAAGGCCAAGCCGGTCTTCGATTCGCTCTCCGGCGCGGTGGTGGAAGTGGTGGTGACCTCGCGCGACGTGAGCGAGCGGATCGAAGCGACGCGCAAGCTCCGCCGGCGCGAAGCCGACCTGGCCCATGCCGAGCGGCTGGGCACGATGGGACAAATGGCCTCGGAAATGGCCCACGAACTGAATCAACCCTTGTACGCCATTGCCAATTTCGCCGACGCTTGCCTGGAACGCATCCAACAGCAGCCGCCGCCGGGGGCCAGCGAACGAGAGGAGCTGAACCGCTGGATTTTACAGATTGCCCAGCAAGCGCGGCGGGCCGGCGACGTCGTCCGCCGGGTTACCAAGTTCGTGCGCAAGGGAGATCTCGACCGAGAATCGCTCGACCTGAATCGCTGCATACAGGAGGCTTCGGTGCTGCTCGAACTGTGCGGCCGCAGCAAGGAGATCGACATCGAGTACGATCTCGCCAGCGGTTTGCCGCCGGTCGTCGCCGATCGTTTGCTGATCGAGCAGGTGCTGCTCAACCTGGTGCGGAACGGGGCCGAGGCGATGGAGGATCTGAGCGATCGGGAGCGGCGGCTGACGATTCGGACCTTTCAGGCGGAACCAGAAACCGTTGGCGTGGCGGTGTCCGACCGTGGCAGCGGCCTGCCCGCCGAGCATCTCTGCCGCCTGTTCGAGCCGTACTTCACCACCAAGGCCGACGGCACGGGAATGGGGCTGGCCATTTGCCGTTCGACCATCGAGGCCCACGCAGGGCGCATTTGGGCTCAGAACAATTCCGACGGTGGAGCGACGTTTCTATTCGTGCTCCCAGTTCCTCCGCTGGATCGCCAACACGGGGCATAACCGCTTTCGCCGTTACGACCGGCCTCGCCGCCCGCTTGCCGCTGGCCTGGATCTTGCTCGATCCTCGTCTTTGTTTGCACCGCTTTCCAGCGCGGCGTAGCCTATCGCAAGTTGGTAGTCACGAGAGAACTGGAGGCTAAAGATGCGCAAAGACCTGCGTCGGTGGTTCAGAACGGTCCTGACGGGAGCCGTGATTTGCCTGGTTTCGCTCGATTCCGCGGTGGCTTGCCGCTGGCGAACGAGAAAATCCGCGGCCTGCGGCGCGCCTACCGTCTGCTGCTCGCCGGCGGCTGCGTGCGGCTGCGAAGGGTCGAGCGACGGGCAGAGCATGTCCCCGATTCAGAAGGGCCAGGCCGCTGCCGACGATCTGGAGGACGCGACGCCGCCGTTGCCAGAGGCCGAAGCGGACTCGCACGTTCCACCGCAGCCGCTGCCCAGTCCCCCGGAAGCCGCAACGCCAGTACCGACAACGCCAGTGCCAGAAACACCCGCTCCGGCAACGCCCGCCATGCCGCCCGCTCCCCCGCAGCGAGACAACTTCGACAATTTGTTTCCGCCGGCGACACCCGCTCCCACGTCACCGGCTGCCCCCGCCACACCGCCCGCTCCGGCTCCCGCTCCGGCGACGGATGAAGACGATCCGTTTGCTCCGCCTCCTGCCGCCACGCGCCCACCGACGGGCGCGGCAGCCGAGCCTGCCACGGTCGATGACGATCCGTTTGCCCCGCTGCCAGCGAAGCCAACGACGGCCCCCGTGGGTGCCAGCCCTTCGCCGACACTGGTTGCGCCCAAGCCGGCGGCCGACCCGCTGGCCGATCCCTTCAGCATTTCCTCGCCGGCGGAATTGCCGGTGCGGGAATGGATCGACGACAGCGGCCATTTCCGAGTCCGCGGCCGGCTGATCGCCGTGCTCGATGGCCAAATCCGCATTCTGAAGGAAACAGGCCGCACGACCACGGTGGGTTGGACTCGGCTGAGCACGGCCGACCAGACGTACGTGCAAGAGCAGCTCACGCGCTACGGCGCCGACTTGGCCGAGCAATTCGTCGCCCGCTAGCGCGGCCCGAACGCGAGTGGATTACAATCTGGGCCGGATGGCATGTCGCCGTCCGGCCTTTTTTTTCTGCGTCGTTCGCGAAAGGTGACTTCGATGTCCGTTCTCGTTCGCTGTCTGTTTGTCGCGTGCAGCTTGGGATGGTTTGCAGGCGCAGCTTGTGCCGAGACTGCCAAGCCGAAGCGGCTGCTGCTGCTGGCGCAAAAGCCGGACGGCCATCCCCGGGGAACCCACGAATATGTCGCGGGGCAAAAAATCCTCGACCGGTGCCTCGCCGGCGTGCCGAACCTGGAGCGAACGATCGTCCACGCCGACGGCGATTGGGCCGACGGGCCCGAACTGCTCGCCAAGGCCGATGGCGTGGTGCTGTTTGTCTCGGAAGGGGCGAAGTGGATCGGCGCCGCCCCGGCTCGGCGGGCGGCCTTTGCCGAACTGGCGGAGCGCGGCGGCGGCCTGGCCGTGTTGCACTGGGGAATGGGAACCAAAACCGCCGAACCGATCGAGCCCTTCGTGAGCCTGTTCGGCGCGTGCCACGGCGGGCCGGATCGCAAGTACAAGTTTTTGGAAACGCGGGTCCGCATTGCCGCCCCGGATCATCCGGCGACCCAGGGACTGGCCGATTTTACTGTGAATGAAGAGTTCTATTACCAGCTCAAACAGCAGCCGGGGGCCAAGCTGACCACGCTGTTGACGGCCGATATCGACGGCCAGCGGCCCCTGGTCAGTTGGGCCTGGGAGCGCCCCGACGAGGGTCGGTCGTTCGGCTATACCGGCTGCCACTTTCACGAAAACTGGTCGCGCCCCGAATACCGCCGCTTCGTATCCCAAGCCGTGCTGTGGACTCTGAAGATCGATCCGCCGGAAACGGGCTTTCCCTCCGAGGTAAGCCAGGACGACCTCCAGCTCAGCCAATAGAGAGCATTGCAAGGCTCCTAACGAAACCGCGTTTTTTCCGGCACTAGCGTGCAAGACAAGCTGGCTGACCGCTCGTTCGCCACGGCTGGTTTGTAGCCGGCGGGGCCGTGTCAGGTTCGCTTGTAAAGACGACGAGGCAGGAGCCTCGGGCAAGTGTGGTCCCAGGGCTGAACCCTGAGACCGAGTGTTATCCATGCCAGACGGCTACGAAGCGTTCGCCTCGTCCTGCTCGGCCGGCTCTTCGGCTTCTTTCTCAGGAGCAGACGCCGGCGCGATCAGCGGGCCGCCGCCACCCAGGCCCCCCTTGAGCTCGCTGCGTTGCCGCTTCTCTTTGCCGGGCATGGGGCCGCCCGCTTCCGGAGCGATGTCGCTGCCGTCGTCTTCGGCCCATTCCACTCGTTTGCGCGACAGGCCGATCTTGCGGTCGTCGGTATCGACCCGCAGAATCTTGACGTCGATCTTCTCGCCCACCTTCACCACATCCTCGGGGTTCTCGACCTTATGGTCGGCCAGTTCCGAGATGTGCAACAGGCCTTCCAAGCCGTCTTCCAAACCCACGAAGACACCGAAGTTCGTGATCTTGGTGACCGTGCCGCTGACCACCTGCCCCGGCTGGTACTTGGCCGGAATGTTGGTGGACCAGGGATCTTCGTCGAGCTGTTTCAGGCCCAGCGCGATCCGCCGCCGCTCCTGATCGACCGAGAGGATCTTGCACTTGACCGACTGCCCCTTCTCGAGCATTTCGTTCGGGTGGCTGATCTTGCGGGTCCACGACATGTCGCTGACGTGCAACAGGCCGTCGATCCCTTCTTCCAGCTCGACGAACGCGCCATAGTTGGTCAGGTTGCGGACCTTTCCTTCGACCAGCATCTCAACCGGATACTTGTCGGCGACGCGAGTCCAAGGGTTTTCCTGGGTCTGCTTCATCCCCAGCGAGAGTTGCTGGCCATCTTTATCGACGCCGAGGATCACCACGCTGATCTCGTCGTTGATGTTGACCAGTTCGCTGGGATGGTTCACCCGGCGGGTCCACGACATTTCGCTGATGTGGACCAACCCTTCGATCCCCGGCTCGAGCTTGACGAAGGCCCCGTAGCTCATCACGTTGACGACCTGGCCCTTGTGAACGCTGTCTTTCGGGTACTTCTCGACGACATTTTCCCACGGGTTGTTGCCGCGCTGCTTGAGACCCAGGGCGATCTTCTTTTTCTCGCGGTCGATGTGCAGAACCATCACCTCGATTTCCTGGTCGATCGCCACCATCTCGCTCGGGTGGCCGATCCGCTCCCAGCTCATGTCGGTAATGTGCAGCAAGCCGTCGATGCCGCCCAGATCGACGAACGCGCCGAACTCGGCGATGTTTTTCACCACGCCCTTGCGAACCTGGCTGACCTCTAGCTCTTTCAGCAGAGCCTCGCGGTCTTCTTCGCGCTGGCGCTCGATCAGCGAGCGGCGGCTGACGACGATGTTCCGCCGGGCTTCGTCGATTTTGAGCACTTCGCACTGCACGACGCGGCCGATGTAGTCGCCGATGTCGGAAGGGCGGCGGATATCGACCTGGCTGGCGGGCAGGAAGACGTTGACGCCAATATCGACGAGCAATCCGCCCTTGATCTTGCGGGTGACGGTGCCGGTTACGACCTCGCCCTCCTTGATCTTGGACATCATCTCGTTCCAGTCGTCCATCTTCTTCGCTTTGCGCTTGCTGATGCGCACCATCCCGCCGTCGTCCGGCGTGGCGGCCTCATCCTCCAAGTCTTCAATCAGCACGCGAATCAGTTGGCCAATCTGGGGCGGTTCGTCACCTTCATCCCATTCGTCGAGCGTGATCGAGCCTTCGCTCTTGAAGCCGATATCGACCATGACCATGCCATCGCCGACGCGCAGGATGCGGCCTTCGACGATCTTGTTGACGTCGAATTCGCCTCCTCCTCCTTCACCCGGAACGAGTCCTTCTTCGTTGAAGTCCGCCAGAGCCGATTCAAACATCGACTCGAAATCTACGTCGTCGTCTAATCTGCGAACGAGAGCTCGATTAACCATTGTTCAGATCACAAGTTACGTTGCGGCCACGCCCCCAATGCGAACGGGATCGACCGCGAACGTCGCTATCAAAAGAGGCGCCTTCTACCGGGCCGGAGCGGCCACGCTGGCCATGCGCTAAAATCAGCCCAGGTAGAAGCTCGTAAACCTAACGGAATCGCTAACTTCGGGCAAGGATGGTTCCACCCTCGCCCGGCTGCTAGCGACAAAGTCGGTGGAGGTAATCGCCGGTGAGCGCCCTCGAAAGTAGGCGGGGTGAGTTTTGCTAATCGCTGTTCGCATTTTTCCACGCTGGCTGGTTTCGATTATCAACTGCAACTTGCTGTAGTAGCAGCACTTGCGTCGTGATAAGCGAAACGCCCAAACCCGTTTCGATGATCGAACCGATCAGCATAACGAGTTGGATCCTCGCTCCGAGTAGGTTCCGCCTGCCGGGCGGAACTTGGTGTCTTTCCCAAGAATCACCACCTCAGGCAAGGCTCCTCCCGGCAGGAAGAGCCTACCAATCGCCCGGCGGACGGCATCCATCACCGGGCGGGGCGAGTTTTGCTAATCGCTGTTCGCATTTTTCCACGCTGGCTGGTTTCGATTATCAACTGCAACTTGCTGTAGTAGCAGCACTTGCGTCGTGATAAGCGAAACGCCCAAACCCGTTTCGATGATCGAACCGATCAGCATAACGAGTTGGATCCTCGCTCCGAGTAGGTTCCGCCTGCCGGGCGGAACCTGGTGTCTTTCCCAAGAATCACCACCTCAGGCAAGGCTCCTCCCGGCAGGAGGAGCCTACCAATCGCCCGGCGGTCAGCACCCATCACCAGCGAGCGGGGTGCGTCAGCACCCCGATAGCGTTCTTTCTTAGAAGCCCATCGGGGCCCCGCGCCTCCCGCTCGCCAGAGGCTCACACTTCCCGCTCGCCTTCCTCCGGCTCGGCAATCACTTTGAACCTCGCTGGCTAAAAATAGTGGACAAGAGTGACTATCGAGAAAAAACATGCGCGCGTCAAGGAAGTTGCGCGCGGCATTTCTCGCGCCCGCTGACTTGCGCCTCGGAGCAGCGACGCAAGTGCTTGTCCGCTATTGGCTTGCGGCTGGACATGCAAACGCAAGTCGAGCCATTTTTCCCCATGCCCGTGACTAGTCTGGTCTCGCCGTCATGTGGCTTGGCCCGCCGATTGCTTCGATTCTCCTCTCGCCGAATGCAAACAAGTGCCCGCGGGCGGTGGCGATAAAAAAAGCTAGGAGTTGAAACGATGCAAATTTTGCTCAATACCGACAGTCACATTACCGGCAGCGAAGCTTTGACGCGGCTGACCGAGGACATCGTCGAAGGTGCCGTGGGGCGCTTTGGCACGCGGATTACCCGCGTCGAAGTACATCTGGCCGACGAAAACAGTACCCACAAGCAGGGTGAACACGACAAACGGTGCGCTATGGAGGCCCGGCTGGCGGGTCTGCCGCCGATCACGGTGACCGAGCAGGGCTCGACCTTGCAACAAGCCTTGGAAAGCGCCGCCGAGACGCTCGAGAAAGCGCTCAACCGAAAGCTTGGCCGGCTGGACGACCGGCACGACCCGGTTCCAATGGGGGGTGAGCCAATGGCCTGACCATTGCGCACCCGGTGCGGGGGCAGGCCCGAACGCTCTGGCCTGACGCTTTCGGATTGGATTCGCCTTAGACTGCGGGAGTCTGCTGGGCTAAACTAAGCGGGGGGGAGGGAATCGAACCCCACGGGCAGCCGTCCCCTCAGGTTGCTTATAAAGCGAATGGGTCACCTGGCGCGGGTCGCTCTCCAGTGGGAAGCGCCCGTCGCCGCATGATTCTGTTCTAATGAAGGACGTGGCGGTCATACGAGTACGAGACTCAGATCTGAGTAGACTGGTTCGCTAGCACCAGAAATGGCCAACAAAAAGAAGCTGACGATCGCTGACGTTTGGGACTACGCTGACCCGCGCGACGTGCCCGCGTACAGCATCGCCGAAGTTGCGCACTATCTGTGCATCCCCACTTCGACGGTTCGATCCTGGGTATCTGGAACAAAGCAGTTTAGGCACGTTCTCGAACTTCCCAATCCGGACGTTGCGTTGCTGTCGTTTTTCAATCTTGTGGAGGCTCACGCCCTCCGCTCTCTTCGCGTGATTCACGGCATCGACTTGCCGAAAATTCGGACCGCACTCGATTTCGTGAAAGATAAACTCGGCTGGGATCGCCCGTTAATCCAAGAGGGATTCAAGACGGATGGCATTCGCCTCTTTGTTGACCACCTCGGATACACGATTGACGTTACCGCTCAAGGTCAAATCGTGATGCGAGAAGTCATGACCCATTTGGAGAGGATCGAATGGGAAGACCAAATCGCAGCGAGGCTATACCCGTTTACTCGGCTCAATTCCGACAACGCCCCCAAGAGCGTTTTTATCGACCCTCGCTTCTCGTTTGGACGGCCAATTCTTCACGAGTCGCGCGTGGCTACAGCAATCATTGCTGATCGGTACAAGGCCGGCGATTCGATGGATGACCTGGCACTGGACTATGGCTGCACCCGGCTCGAAATCGAGGAAGCGGTTCGATGCGAGCTACCAATCAAAGCAGCCGCATGACCTGGTTTTCTTCATTGATAAGAATCTTGGCCTGTACGTGGTCCCCCGATGCGTTGCGCGCTATCGGCGAAAGAGTCGAGCGGAAGACGGACCACTTCGCCCCAAACGCCGCTGACGACGTGTGGGTTCCGGATGTCGGCGCTCGCGGTTGGATCATTCTGACGGCCGACAAAAACATCAGGCACAATTTGATTGAGATTGTTGCCTTGCTGAAGGCGGGAACGCACTCGTTTATTCTCACTTCTGGGAACTACAGCGGAGTGGAAATGGCCAATGCCTTCATCCAAGCTTTGCCGCAAATCAAAGGAATCATCGCAGGCATCCCACCGCCGGTGGTTTGCATAGTGTCGAAGACTGGAGAAGTGAGGGTAGCTCACACTCACAACGACCTGATGGCGAAAGCCGCCGATATGCAGGACGCCCAGAAAAAGTTTACGACTTAGGGCATTTTCCTAACTCGTCCTCAAGCGGGATCACTCCTCCGGCAGAAAAAGTTGATCCTGGCGCGCGGGGGACGGTATCATCAGACGGCATTCGTGAAGCAACTTGCTGCACTGGCCTGCCGTTCGATCCCGCCCCGTCCCCTACCGCCCCCCAGGAATGACGATGCCAAGCATTTCCCATCGGCTGTGCGACTGCGCATTGGCGACCGCGCTATTCACAACCTTCTTCCTAATAGCCACCGCGCAGGTGCCCGCCGCCCAGCCCCAGTGGAAGCAAGTCGCCGTGCCCGACGACTGGAAGAAAGCACCTCCGGGCGAGAAGCATTTCCTGTGGTACCGCGCCAAGGTGCAAATCCCGGCCACCTGGCGCGGTCGGAAGCTGGAGTTGGTTGTCGAGGCGGTCGATGACGCCCGCGAGATCTTTTTTGGTGGCCAAGGGATCGGCCGCCTCGGCGAGCTGTCCCCCGCTTACCGCAGCGGCCTGGGCGAAACCGAGCGGTTCGCAGTTCCCGCCGAGGCGATTCGCTTCGGCGGCGAAAACGTGGTTGCCATTCGCGTTTGTACGATCGAGTCGCGGAGCGGTTTCAACGTCGCCGCGCCGGTGCTGATCGCCGGCGACGGTGCAATTCGCCTGGCGGGCAGGTGGGAAACGACCAACGGCGACGATCTGGCTTGGAGCAAGGCCGCGGCAAGTGCCGTGAAGACCGCCGCTTTCAGCAAGGTCGAAGAGGCGGCCGTCGTCGAAAGCGAGCTAAAAAAGCTTCCCAGCGGCGATGCCGGGCCGCTCTCGCCCGCCGAGTCGCTGGCGACGATGAAAACCCCGGCCGACTTGCAGGTCGAACTGGTGCTTGCCGAGCCGCACATTGGCCAGCCGCTGTCGATCAAGTGGGATTCGCGCGGCCGTTTGTGGGTGATGAATTACCTGCAATATCCCAATCCAGCGGGGCTGAAGATGGTCAGCCGCGACAAGTTCCTGCGGAGCGTGTACGACCGGGTTCCCCCCGCGCCGCCGAACCATTTTCGCGGGGCGGACAAGATCACGATCCACGAAGACACAAACGGCGACGGCCGGCTCGACAAGCACGGCACATTTCTCGAAGGGCTGAGCCTGGCTTCGAGCTTCGAGTTCGGGCGGGGCGGGGTCTGGGTGCTCAACCCGCCGTACCTGCTGTTCTATCCCGATGCCGACGGTGACGACGTGCCCGATGGTGACCCCGTGGTTCACCTGGAAGGGTTTGGCATCGAGGATTCGCACAGCGTGACGAACAATCTGCGTCTCGGCCCCGACGGCTGGTTGTACGCGACCCAAGGAAGCACGGTGACGGGGAACGTGCGACGGCCGGGGGACGTGTTGCCAGGGGACGTGTTGCCAGGGGATAAGTCCCTGCCGGTCCATTCGTTGGGACAGTTGGTGTGGCGCTATCATCCCGAGCTCAAAAAGTACGAGATCTTTGCCGAAGGGGGAGGCAATGCCTTTGGCGTCGAGATCGACGCCCAGGGACGCATCTTTAGCGGTCACAACGGCGGCAACACCCGCGGCTTCCATTACGTGCAGGGGGGCTACCTGCAAAAGGGATTCGGCAAGCATGGCGAGCTGTCGAATCCCTATACCTTCGGTTACTTCGAGGCGATGGGGCATCACGACGCCCCGCGGTTCACGCATACGTTTGTCATCTACGAAGCGACGGCCCTGCCCGAGACATACCGCGGCCGGTTGTTCGGCGTTGCCCCGTTGCAAGGGCACGTCGTCATGAGCGACATCGAGCGCGATCGCTCGTCGTTCAAAACCATGGACGTGGGCTATGCCCTCGAGTCGAGCGATCCTTGGTTCCGACCGGTCGATATCCAGGCGGGGCCCGACGGGGCGATCTACGTGGCCGACTTCTACGAGCAGCGGATCGACCACGCCAGCCACTACCAGGGGCGCATCCACAAAGAGAGCGGCCGCATCTACCGGCTGCGGGCCAAGGGGGATACGGCCGTGCCAGCGAAGTTCGATCTGCGCGGCGAGCCGATCGACGAAGTAGCGATTAAACTGAGCAGCGACAATAAATGGCTCCGCCAGGCGGCGCAGCGCGAGCTGCTCGTGCGGCCCAGCAAAGCGCTCGGCGAGGCGCTGCTGATCGCCCCGGCCGGCAACGCCCAAACGGCGCTCGAAAGGGTCTGGGCGGCGCACAACCTGGGGGCGATTGACGATCGACTCTCCGAAAAACTCCTCGATCACGCCGATCCTTTCGTCCGCCTCTGGACGGTGCGGCTCGCCTGCGACGACGGCCAGGTTTCAAACGAACTGGCCACGAAACTGGCCGAGCTGGCTTACCGCGAACCGCACGTCGAGGTCCGCAGCCAACTGGCCAGTTCTGCCCGCCGGCTGCCGACCGCCGAGTCGCTGGCGATCGTGAAGAACCTGTGCCAGCGCAGCGAGGACGCGACCGACATCCACATCCCCTTGCTGCTATGGTGGGCCATCGAGGCCAAGGCCGACAAAGACCGCGAGGCGGTACTGGCCCTGTTTGCCGACCAGGCGTTTTGGGACCAGCCGACAGTGAAGGGGACAATCGTTGAGCGATTGATGCGGCGCTATGCCGCGACGGGGCAGCGCAAGGATCTGGCAACCTGTGCAAAGCTGCTCGACCGGGCCCCTAGCAAGGAACAAGCCGGCCGCCTGATGGCCGGTTTTGAAGCGGCCTACGAAGGGCGGACGATCGCCAACCTGCCCGACGAGTTGGCCGCGGCCATGGCCAAGGCCGGAGCCACCTCGCCCACGCTGCTCCTGCGGCAGGGAGACGCCGCCGCGGTGGCCGCAGCCCTGCAAACCATCGCCGATGAAGCGGCCGACGCCTCGAAGCGACAGGCGCTCGTCGTGATTTTCGGCACCATCGAGCAGCCAGATTGTGTGCCGGTGTTGCTGGGCGTGCTACAAAAATCGCGGAACGACGCCCTGCGGAGCGCGGCCCTCGCTTCGCTGCAATCGTATGGCGAACCGACGATCGGCAGCACCGTCGTCGAGCTCTACCGGGACTTGCCCGAACAAGTGCGCGAAACGGCCCAGACGTTGCTCGCCAGCCGGCAAAGCTGGGCCGAGCTGCTATTGGCCGCCGTCGATGCCGGTCAGATCGACAAAACGACTGTGTCGGAGCCGACCGTTCGCAAGCTGCTGTTGCACGAGTCGGCCGCAATCGCCGAGTTGTGCAAAAAGCAATGGGGCGAACTGTCCGGCCCGTCGCCGGACGAACTGCGAGCCGAGATCGAGAAGCTGATCGGTTTGATCGGCGGCGGTTCGGGCAATCCGTACCAGGGAAAGCAGCTTTACATGGCACACTGCGGCAAGTGCCATGTGCTGTTTGCCCAGGGGGGCCAGATTGGCCCCGAACTGACCGGCTACAAACGGGACGACTTGCGAGGCATGTTGCTGAATGTCGTCAACCCGTCGGTCGAGATTCGCGAAGGATATGAGAACTACATTGTCCGCACGGCCGATGGCCGCACGCTGACCGGCTTTATCGCCGACCAGGATGCCAACGTGGTGGTGCTGCGCGGGGCCGATGGGCAAAATCTTTCGCTCGCGCGCGACGACATTGAAGACCTCCGCGCCAGCCGGCAGTCGCTCATGCCCGACGCCCAGCTCAAAGCCTTGAGCGACCAGCAGGTACGCGACCTGTTCGCCTACTTGCGTTCGACCCAGCCGCTGCCGTAGGGATCGAAAACTTGCGACACGCAGTCGCTTTCCTCTGGGTTGGCTTTGTTAGAATGGAAGCCGAGGCAAGTATCGAGGGAAGGCAGAACATGACGACGCTGATGATCGACGACGAACTGGGACAACAAGCGAGCCGAGCAGCGGCGGCTCAAGGGAAGACCCTGGACGAATTCGTGGGCGAGGTGCTGCGGCAGGCCGTAAGTGGCCCGACCGTCGATCGGACGACCCGCAATGGTTTGCCGGTGATCCAATTGATGCCGGCAACGCCAATTGATCCTTTGCTCATCCAGAGCCTGCTGGAGGAGGACGGGTTTTGAGAGCCTTGCCCGACGTCAATGTGTTATTGGCACTCGCCTGGGCTCAGCATCCGCATCACGACGCGGCCCACGCTTGGTTTCAGCGCGCCGAAAATGACGGATGGGCGACCTGCCTGCTGACGCAGAGCAGTTAGGTAGGTTATGCTTTAGCATAACATTAGAAGTTATTAAGGAGTTATGCTAAAGCATAACCTACAGGGCTGCTTGAGAAGGACGGGTTCTACAGTTCCGTGCTGGGGCCGACAGCTTCCGCGTCGTATGGAGCCGGCTCCTGGCTCTCGAACTTGGCCACCACATGCACGCCCGTAACGGGATGGGTAACGGCGAATTCCGCCGTTTTGCAGCCCGACGCAGCCACCACCAATAGCAAGAGAAAGAGTCGCATGGGTTCCGCTCCCCGAAAGAGAAAAGTCCGATCCTTGGACACTCAAGCGGTGAAGTGCGGAAGCAGGTTTCGTGCCAACTCCGCTCGCCAAGGCGGGCCAACAAGTTAGGTTCGCTAGCATGGCGCGGGGAGCAACTTCTTGGCCTTTGGAGTTGGTCGGCCTGCCGCCGCACTGACCGGCCGTCAGTCGGCAGAAACCGTTGGAGCGAAACGACTTGGGTCATGTTTGCCGGCGAAAACATTCAAGACGAACGGCGTTCTGGCCGCAGCGCTGGGCGAAGAGCCGACAAATTGGGGTACGCATCTGCCACCCCTAACTGCTAATGTTTGCATTGGCACCGGGGGAGAGCGCCTGAGCCGGCCCGGCACGTTTTTCTCGGCTGGCGCACATTGCCGGTGCGCACAATTGTCGGTGCGAGAGTCGTACGTTTCCCGAGCGAGGCAGGATGCCATGTCGGATCGAAAAACATTAGAGCTATGTCAGCGGGTCGTCAGCCACTGCGGTTACGGTCGAGTGCTCGACGTGGGTTCAGCTTCCGGGCTGTTGGTTCAGCAGATGCTGGCCTCGGGTATCGACGCGCACGGCGTCGATTGCAACCAGCCTCTGATCCGCGAATGCGACGAGCGAATGCCCGGCCGCTGCCGGCACGGCACGGCGCTCAACCTGCCGTGGCCGGACGGCAGCTTCGACACCGTCGTGGCCGCCAACTTGCTGGAATATCTCGACGCCGAGAGCATTCCCCAGGCGCTGCGCGAATTTCGCCGCGTCGCGACGCGGTTTTTGTATTTGCGGGTCGGCATTTCCCCCGAGGGAAAGCGCGGCCTGGCAACCGCTGAAGATCGCGCCTGGTGGGAGAAAGTCTGCTTCGAAGCCGGGTTTCGCAAGCATCCCGATTACTATCACGTCAACAACTACTCCGCCTGCGAGCACGACCGCGATTCGATCGATATTCCGCTGGAGCAAGTCCCCGTCGCGGCCGAAAAGCGGTATCCCCTGCAGGCGCTGCGGGAAGAGCGCGATTTGCATATGGACATGCTCCGCGAATCGGGCAGCCGCTCGGATGCGCACGTCTATCGTTACCATTTGGCGGCCGGCTACGTGCGGCCGGGGGATGTCGTGCTCGATGCGGCCTGCGGCTTGGGGTATGGCTCGCACGTCATGCGGTGCGCCACCAAAGCCTCGAACGTCATCGGAATCGACAGCAGCGAGTACGCGATCGCCTACGCCCAGGCGAACTTCGCGGCCGGCCGAGAGAACATTTCGTTTCGGCTGGGAATGCTTCCCGAATGCCTCGCCGAAATTGCCACCGCCAGCGTCGATACGATCGTGAGTTTCGAGACACTCGAACACGTCCCCGATCCGGAAGGCGTGCTGGCGGAATTCTGTCGAATTCTTACGCCCGGCGGCCGGCTGATCGCCAGCGCGCCCAACGACTGGCGCGACGCCAGCGGCAAAGACCCCAATCCGTTTCATCTCCACGTTTATAACGCCGAGAAGTTCCGGCGTCAGATCTCGGCACGCTTCGACGTGGAGTGCTTCTTCGCCCAAACAGCCAACCGCGCGAAACGGTTGGAGGCGCCGCTCGAATGGGAGCCTCAGCCGCGCAAGATGCTCAAGCTGGCGAGCAACCACTCGCTCCAAGTGCCCGCGGAATGGTGGCTGGCCCTCGCGTCGAAGCCGGTCGGCACGGGTCGCGAGACGCCCTTTGTCGATCGGATCTGGCCCGCGGACGAGCGCCGCGCCGCCGGCAATGCGCTGGCTTTCGAACGCGACTACGAAAATCCTTGGCTGTTCCGCGCGCTGGTCTCGACCGGATATCGAACCGACAGCCGTGACCTGCGGGAGCAATGGGCCCGCGAAGCGCAGGCCACGGCCGGACCCACGAGCGCCGACGTGGGCGCGGCGCTCTGCGTTCGCGGGTATCAGGCTTTGCAGGAAATGTCGTGGCGATCGCAATCCGAGTTACAGGAACAAATCGAGGCGTATTTGCAAGGCCCGGCCTCCAATCCCAACACCTTTCGCTGGCAGGTATCGCTCAACTTCCTGCTGGCGCTGGTGGCCTTGCGCACCGGCGATCGAGAGCGAGCGCAGCTTTACTTTGAACGCACCCTGGCCTTGCCGGCCGAGGATTATAGCCCCTCGCTGCTGACCAAAACGGGCGAGGCGGCCTGGCACTTGGGACTGCTCCATGCAGTCGCGGGCCGTACCGAGCAAGCCCAGGCCATCTGGGTCGCTACCGCCCAGCGCATCGATTGCGCGGTCGGCAGTTACTACCAGCAATCCCCAGCCGTTCTCCCGGCTGCCGACATCCATCGCGAAGTGGGGCAAGCGGCCGTCCTCGCCAGCCGGCTCTACGTGGCGGCCCGGCACTGCCGCTTGTTGCGCGAATCGCCGCGTGTTTTCTGGGGCGAGGTGCGATCCGACAACCTGTCGCAGATGGAGAGTTATCGCGACTGGACCAAAGCCTTGCAGGAACACAACGCCCGACTTTTGCAGCAGCAGGCAAGTTCGCGCGCGGAGATTAAACGGCTGCGCGCCAAGCAACGGCCGGCCGAGCCAGGCATACCGGGAAAGGTTGCCCGCGAGATGCGCCGCCTGATCAAGCAGGGTCGCGGGCTGGTGGGTCGCATTGCGCTAACGACAAAAACCGACCGCCGGCGGGCGGCCGGGTGACGGAATTGCTGCGCTCCGCCCCGCGTCCCAACGTAGTCCTGCAGTACATCTTCCGGCCCCTTGCCAAGACCGCGCCCGAAATCCATGCTGGGGGCGCGTTGACGACCGCCATCCACCACCGACACGACTTCCTACATCATGGCTGAACAACCGAGCGTCATCCTGTCCGGCTTCGGCGACGAAGCGGCTAACCAAAAGACCGCCGAGCAGCAGTTCTCGGCCTTTGCCGCGATCGGCTTGCAGTACTATTCGCTGCGGTTTATCGACGCCGGCCAGGGCATCAAAAACGTGATGCAACTGACCAAGGCGGAGATCACCAAAATTCGCCACCTGGAAGACGAATACGGCCTGAACGTTGCCACGCTCGGCTCGCCCCTGGGAAAGGTCAAGCTGCTCGACAAGCAGGACGGCACCAAGAACCGGTTCGTGCCGTTCAAAAAATACCTGAGCGACGAGGTGAAGAAGGCTTGCGACCTGGCCCACGCCTTCGAAACGAAGCTGATTCGCGGCTTCTCGTTCTATCATCCCAAGGGGACAAACCCGGTGGATTACCTGCCGCAAGCCATCGACCAGTTGGGCCAAATCGCCGAGGTTTGCCACCGCAGCGACCTGACCTACGGCGTCGAGCTAGAGGCCAATCTCGTCGGCCAGACGGGCGACCTGCTGGCCGAGATTCACAAACAGGTCGATCACCCGGCCTTGGTCACCATCTTCGACGGCGCCAACATCAGCACCCAGGGCTATAGCCCCAGCGAGTGCTTCGAGCAGTACGAAAAGATGAAAAAATCGCTCGGCTGGATGCACATCAAGGACTATCGCCATCCGCAGCGGATGCAGCGGACGACGCACGTCGATGAAGAGGCCCTCAAACACTTCCTGCCGGCCGACCACGGCGACAGCGGGCACGAGATGATCCTCCGCGACTTTAAGGAGCTGATTCCCTCGCTCGAAAAGAAACTAAAAAAGCGGGGCGTGCCGGGCGTGTTTCTCGACCTCGAGCCGCACCTCAAAGGAGGCGGCCAGTTCGGCGGCTTCAGCGGCCCCGACGGAATGGGCGTCGCCTTGCGGGGTCTGTGCCGCGTGCTCGATTACGTCGGCATCGGCTATCACCTGCGCGATTTCGAAGACGTAAAAGTGGCCCGCGGGTTTTAGAAGCTGGCTTTTGGGATGTTTTTGATGCCCGGCACCAGCAACAGTCAGACGGCCGGCGATTGCCCCAAGTGCCGGCAGCCGGGCATCGTTTGCCGCTACAATTTTTTCGATCGGGGCGATTTACAGGTCCATTCCTGGGAGCACAAGTGCCCCGATTGCGGCTGGCGCGATACGAAAGGTTTTCGCTCGGACGACCCGGCGGAGAATCAGCCGGACGCGCCACATGTGTGCCCCCTTTGCGGCCGCAGCGGCGGGTAGCCAGTGGAACTTGCCTACTTTCCCAGCAAGTGCAGCCGCAACAAGTTCAGCGCTTGCTTGGCCGCACGGGGCTTGAGGATTTCGGGGTGACCGCTGTAAGGGAGCGCTGTACGAATGATGCGATCGCCATCGACGAGGACCATCTGCAGGCTGCCAGCAGTCGTCGGCGCATCGCCAGCGCAAACGGGGCCGACCGCCAGTTGGTAGTCGGCCGCCGGCAGGGCAGGTAGTTCAACTTCGTCCCACGTAGAGTCGGCGGTGTGGACGTGACCCCCTAAAAACACGCCGGCCGAGTCGCTGCTGGCCAGCCAGTGCGAGAGAAGCCCGCTGGTTCCCCACTCGGCAACCGACAACGTTTCTTTTCGCTCGCGCAACACGCTCGCGACGACGTCTGGCAACTCGTCGTCCTCGTAGCCGAAGATCAGGTCTTTCAGGCATTCGTGGATCGTGTCGATCGTCGGCTGCATGGCGCTTCGGGCTGCGGCGGCATCGGCCCCTTCGGCCGTAAGGCGCAGCGTAATCGTCGCTTTGCTCACCGTGATGCCGACGAGCGGATAGCGCTGCCGCGCGATCAAATCGGGGAGCATCATTTCCAGGTCACTTTCGCCGACGCCAAAGCACTTGATGCGATAGTGGGCGATCACTTTTTTTAGGCCCAGCGCCTGCTGGATGGCGGGCGCGACGGTTGCCTGCCACATCTCTTTCATTTCGGCCGGCACGCCCGGTAGGGCGAAGACCCGCGCCGCGGGCTGGCCGGGGCGGGGCACCGCCAGGTCGATCCCCGGCGCGCTGCCGTGCGGGTTGGCGATCGGCCGGCTCCCTTCCGGAAACATCGCCTGCACCTGGTTGGCCGGGGGCATCTCGCGCTTCCGCCGGGCAAACAGGGCGCGGATGTGTTCGAGCGCCGCGTCGTCCTGCACCAACGGCACTCCCACCACGTCGGCCAGCGCCTGCCGCGTCAGGTCGTCGGCCGTGGGACCGAGGCCGCCGGAAGCGACCACAATCTCGACCCGCTCGCACGCTTGGCGAAACGCGAGCACATTGTCGGCCAACGTGTCGCCGACGGTCGTATGAAAGGCGACCGGCACGCCGATCTCGAACAGCCGCTGCGACAGCCACTGGCTGTTGGTATCGAGCCGCTGGCCGCTGGTCAGCTCGTCGCCGATAGAAATCACCTCAGCCCGCATGGATCGTTCCTGGTCTGGAGCCGCACAACTCGGTTTGACGGGGCATCCTACACCAACCCGACGCGTCAGCGAGGGACCATAATCGCCCCCGACGCGTCAGCGAGGAACCATAATCGCCCCCGACGCGCCAGCGAGGAATCCCGCCGTCCCTCGCAGACGCGTCGGGTTAGTATGGCCCGATCCATTCGAACCTGAGCTTGCATCTTTCGCCGCGGTCACTACGCTTTGAAACATTCGTTTCGTCCCTTAGCCAGCAGGTGAGCCACCGTGAGCCAATTCCCGCCGTCGAATCAACCCGGAGGTTTTCCTCCGCAAAGCCCGTTTAGCGACCCCGGCAATCCGTACGCGGCGCCGCAGACCGGCCAGGGGCCGCTGCCACCGGGAACGGTCAAGAATTGGCTGGTCGAGTCGATCATTTCGCTCATCTGCTGCGGCGGCCTCTTTGCAATTCCCGCGATCGTGTACGCCGCCCAGGTCAACGGCAAGCTCTCGGCAGGGGACTATCAAGGCGCGGTCGAATCTTCGAGCAATGCCAAAAAGTGGCTCATCATCGCCGTCTGCATCGGAGTGGTCTGCAACTCGGGTATAGTGATTATCCAGATCATTGGCGCGATGGCGGCGAACCAATAGCCGCTACCGACGCTCGATCAACCTCTGGCCGATCGCCCGCAGAATCTCGCGGGCGACGGCCTCTTTCGTGCCGCCGACCGACGCGACGACGCTCCCCGCCCGGTTGAGCACCTCCACCTGATTGTCGAGCGCGTCCATCGCGGCCGGCCCGTTCAGCACAATCAGGTCGCAGCTTTTCTTTTCGAGCTTCGTCAGCGCGCGGAACCGCTGGTCGTCGGTTTCCAACGCAAACCCGACGAGCCACTGGTCGGGCCGCTTCGTCGCGCCGAGCGTCGCCATGACATCGGGCGTTTCGATCAGTTCGAGCATGAGCGGCTCGCCCGTTTTGGTCAGTTTGTGCTCGGCGACGCGGCGGGGGCGATAGTCGCAGGGGGCAGCCGCCCCGATCGCCCCGTTGCAGGTGGGAAACAGCCGCTGGCACGCTGCCAGCAGTTCTTCGGTCGAGATGATCGCGTGGACCTCGGCCCCAGGTGGATAGTCCACGGCAACCGGCCCGCTGACGACGACCACCTCGTGCCCTGCTTCCAAGGCGGCGGCGACCAGCGCCCGGCCCATCCGGCCGCTGGAAGCGTTCGTCAAATAGCGAACCGGGTCGAGATATTGCCGCGTGGGGCCCGACGTTACCAGAATGCGTGCCATGAAGGCCAATTGTTACGGCTGCGGCACTACCGGAACAGTGGCGGCCGGAACGCGCCCGCCCCCGGTTCGCCAGCCGGGGCGAAGCCCCGAATCCGCCCCTTGGGCTGCAAGCCTTCGACTCGGATCGGTTCGGTCAATTGGTCGATGGCGACATTGCCGGCCTGGTCGCGCACTTCCAGCCGCAAGTAGATCTGGCGCGGGCTGCGGGGGTCGAATTCCCAAAAGTACTGGCCGCTGTTGGGCAGGCCGGCGGCGATCGAATTGAAAGGCCCGTCGGGCCGGTCGCCGATCGCCAGCGTCACCGGGCGATCGGTCAGGTTCGGGTCGGCGGCTTCCCAGCGAATATCGAGCTTGCCCGCCAATTCTTCCTGTCCGTAGGCGGCGGATACCAGCCGGGCGGTCGGACGCGTCAGGTCGATGCCGACCCAAATGTCCGCGGTGTCGCCATTCCGCGGGGCATTGCTCGTCAGGCCGCTTTTGCCGACGATCACCACGCGAAAGCCATAGCTCGCCTCGCCGTTCACCTCGACATCGAACGGGCTTTGCCGATCGGGGTCCGAACCCCATTTGACCCACGTCTGGCCACCGTCGCTCGTCCCCCACAACTCCACGTCGGCGAGTCCTTCAGGGCCGACCGTTTCCACATCGTATTCGAGGCTGAACCGCCGCGAATTCGTGAGCCGCGGACGCGACCCCGCCGGGGTGCCGACAGCCTCCTCCGTCGGCGGGAGCTCATTCACCGGCGCGAGACTCTCGGGAAGCGTTTCGGGTTGGGGAGCGACCTCGGCTGGCGCTGCTTCGGTCGGAGAAGGCAAGTCTTCGGCTCGCAAGGCGTTCGGTGGCGGCAGCGATTCGGCCTCGATCGGCCCCCGACTGTCGGCAACGGGGCTGGCCGCCACGAGCGCTTCGCGCTTCGCATAGGGATTGTCCACGAACGGAGGCGTCGCCGGTTTCTCTGCCCGCCACCCCTGGGCGCCCTCGTCGAGCAAGCCGGCATCGGCGAGCAACGCCCGCCCTTCGTCCACCGGGCTGGCATACGGGTTCGAACTGGGCCAGCGCGTGGCGGTACGGTCGGGCGGAGGAGCCGCCGAGTTCTGCCTGGTCAGCGCCGGCGGCGCCAAGGTCAGTCGCTGGCTGAAGTAAGCGATGTTGCCGGCCGCGTCGGCCACTTCGGCCCGCAGGTTGATCGACTGGCTGGAGCCAGCGGGCTCGAACGTCACCCGCCCGGTCATTTGCCCGCCCCCCGACTGCACCGCGGCTGGATCGACCTGCACTTGCTGCCAGACGCCGCCCGAGCCCGCGGCATCCTGGTATTCGATCTTAAGCGAAGCGGGGTTCAGGCTAGTGTCGGCGGCGCTCCAGGCGAACTGGACCTCGCCTCGCCTGGGCACGCGCGGCTGCGCCAATAGCTGCGGCTTTTGGGTATCGATCAACAGGCGAAGTTGCGGCTGGCGCGGCTCTCCGCTGTCGGTGCGGCCGCTTCGATCGACCGTTTGCGTCGCGAACCAGAACTCGCCGTCCTGCTTGGGTTTGAAACGAAACCGGCCTTCTTCGGGCTTTCGCTCTTCGTAGAAGTGCCACGACTCGCCCCGGTCCCACGAGACGAAGACCCGCACCGCCGCCGGCTGCGAATCGGGCGTGTTGCCCGGCTTGACGCTAAAGGGAATCTCCACGTCGCTTTGCCGCGTGACATAGGGAAGCGGCAGCTCGGCCTTGGCCGGCGCGGCTTCCGTGGGGCGCGCAGTGCCGCCGGGCAACTGGCCCAGGGCCTGTGCGGCGAAAAGCATCCCCCAGGATGCCAGCAAAAGCTTGATAGAAAGCTGCATCGTCCCTCATCCGCAGACGGTCCCCCACGCCAGCCATGCTTCGGAGGGTATCGGAGCCGCGGGCGATGCGACTTGAACGGCGTCTCGCGGCAAGCGGGAACTGGGCAGGCTGGAGAAAGCTTGCGGCCGGATTGCCGCAAGTTTATGCAAGAATCGGGTGCCACGCCCACGGCAGTTGTTTCATTGTCGTTGGATTCGACCTTGAAGCCGTGGGCGTATGAACCGCAACGTGAGCACGCCCACGCAAGCGTGGGACGTGGCACCCAAGCCCTTTGCTAGAACCGGCCAAGCACTACTGCGGGAACCGCCGGACGACGGCGGCGCTCGCCTGCCCCTGCGGCGTGATGTTCACGTTGATGAAAACATCGCCCGCGGGCACGTCGCTCTTCGCCGCGACATGCACAGGGCAAGCGGGATCGGGCGTTTCATAGTTCAGCGTGCGGAACAACGTGCCCTGCCGCAGCGCGAGCAGACTGCCGATCAACTCGACCATTCCGCCGGCCGCGCCGAGATTGCCAAAGTAGCTTTTGGCGGCGACGACAGGGACGGGCGTCTGGCGGCTCGCAAAGACTTCGGCAATCGCTTGGGCCTCTTCGGCGTCGTAGCGCCGCGAACCCAAGCCGTGGGCGTGTATGTGGCCGATGTCGTCGGGCGTCAGGCCGCAGTTTCTGAGCGCCATCGTCAGCACGTTGCGAATCGCTGCCCGCACCTGGCCGACGCCATGCCGATCCGAGACGGCGCTCGACGCGGCGCCGAGCACCTCGCCATAAATCGTTGCGCCGCGAGCTTGCGCAGTTTCTAGTTCTTCGAGCACGATGGCCGCCGCCCCCTCGCCGACGACCGCTCCCGTGCGATTCAAATCGAAAGGCCGGCTGAGCGCGGCGGGATCGCCGTCGCCGGTCGCCACTTCTTCCTGCGTGACCACATGAATGGTGCGGGCCGGATGGACCTTGGTGCCGGTCGCGCCGGCCAGCATGGCATCGGCGTGGCCGCGGACGATCGTGCTGAAGGCCTCGGCAATGGCCAGGTTACTCGAAGCTTCGCGCATCGTCAGCGAATTGTTCGGCCCGCGCAGTTCGTTGAAAATGGCGATGTGGCTGGCGGGCAGGTTGGGCAAATATTTGAGCAGCCACAGCGGCTCGACCGCCGGCAGCCCCTTCTCGGCCCAGTTGGCAAAGTCGAACCAGCCCTCGGGCGTCAGGCAGTTGCGCATGCCCGCGACGAACTCTTGCGGCAGCGTCAGCATGTAGTCGGCGCCATAGACGACGCCGACGCGATCGAGGTTCGTGGCCGCCAGGTTCAGGCCGCAATGGGCGAGCGCCAGTTGGGCCACCGCGACCCCCATCTGGATCTCGCGGCACATCACCTTCAGATTTTTCTTGATCGTTCGCGACAGCCCCTTGTCGAGCGGGCCAAAATCGTCGATCAAGCCGGTGAAGTCGCGGGCCTCGGCGCCGCAGTGTATCTGATAGGCTGAGGGGGGCACGCTGGTCAGCTCGCGCACGCCGCTGTGTCCCGCGGCCAATGCCTCCCACAGCTTTTCGGGCGAATTGCCCAGTGGAGTAACCAACCCCAAACCCGTGATGACAACGCGGCGACTCATCAGCTACTGGAGGAAAGCGGAACTTGCGGACTAGATGACACAGTCAAGATGGGCAAGGTTTGCGGATGTGAGGCGTAAGCTAGTCCGCCATTGTACTTACGTCGAGAGGGAGCGTCGAGTCGCTTTCCAACCGGCTGCTTCCTCGCCGTCCAGCCGCAGCGTCAAGCACTTGGCGCTGCCGCCCGCCTTGATGAACTCGGAGAGCGGCGTTTCGATCGGCCGATAACCGCGGGCGGCCAGGTCGCGGTGAAGTTGCGGGCAGCCGGTCGTCGTCACCACATGCTTGCCGACGACCACCGCGTTGCAGGCGAACGACTGGGCCTCTTCCGGGGCGACGGGGATCAGCGAAGGAACCACTTCGGCCAAGGCCCGCTGCCCGTAGTCGTCGAAGGCCCCCGGAAACCAGATCGCCTCGCCCGGCGCCAGCGGGCAAAAGCAGGTGTCGAGGTGGTAGTAGTGTCCGTTGACCAGTTCCAGCGGCACGACCCGCGCCGCAGCCAGTTGCCCGACCAGTTGCTGACTCTGCACGTCGCTCCGAATTCGATAGCCGGCGATCAGCGTGTCGCCGCAAAACAGAGCGTCGCCCGCTCCTTCAAAAAAGCGCCCCTCCGGCAGCCGCTCGACCGTAAAGCCGTGCTCCGCAAACCAGTCGGCACACAGGGGTTCTTCACCCTGGCGCTGCTCGTGGCGAAAGTGGGCCAGAATCGCTTGCCGCCGATAAATCATGGCCGCGTTGGCGGTGAACACCAGGTCGGGCAAACCGGCCGCCGGTTCCAGCAGCGACACCCGCGCGCCCAATTTGCCAAGGATGTCGTGCAGCCGCTCCCACTGCTGCCTGGCCAGCGGCTGATCCGCCTGGC
>JBBDYF010000157.1:0-10529 GCA_040901775.1 Pirellulaceae bacterium
TCGATCCGCCACGACCAGGGAAACCACGGGGCGGGGAACCACTACATGATGACCGGCGCCCCGCCCCGCATTCCCGTCGGCTGCGGGGCCTTCGTCAGCTTTCATCCCAGCCTGGGCTCGGCGGTCGCCCGCGAATGCCCGGTGCCGCCCGGTCTGCCGGGGTATTTTTCGCTCTCGCAGATGACTCGTTCGGGCGGGCCGAATTTTTTGGGCGCTCGGTACGCGCCGTTCGTCGTGGAAGAGAACCCCGACAATCCCAACTTCCGTGTCCGCGACGTGGCGATTCCCCGCGACCTGACCGAGGGCCGCTTTCTCGGTCGCAAGGATCTGCGGCAACTGGTCGATCGGATGGTCCGCATTCAGGACGACGCCGCTGCCGACCCGGTGCGCGACGTGGACCAGTTCTACGACCAAGGTTACGACCTGGTCACCTCGACCGACGCCCAAAAGGCGTTCGACATCCATAGCGAACCGGCGGAGACGCGCGAGCGTTACGGCCGCAATGCCTTTGGTCAGCGGGCTCTCTTGGCGCGGCGGCTGGTCGAGGCGGGCGTGCCGTTCGTCACGCTGTACGACGGCGGCTGGGACCACCACACCGACCTGTTCAACGCCTATACCAAGCGGATGCCGAGTTGGGACAACACCGTCGCCACGCTGATCGAGGACCTGGCCGAGCGGGGCCTGCTCGAAACGACGATGGTGATTGCCCTGGGCGAGTTCGGCCGCACCCCGCAGATCAACAAAGACGCCGGGCGCGACCACTGGTCCAACGCGATGAGCGTGCTGTTTGCCGGCGGCGGCACGCCCGGCGGCCAGGTGGTGGGAGCGACCGACTCCAAAGGCTTCGCCGCGATCGAGCGGGTGCTTTCGCCCGAGAACTTCGTCTCCACCATCTATACGAAACTCGGGATGAACCCCGACAAGATGTACTACACGCATGAAGGGCGGCCGGTGCATCTGGTGAGCGATCCGACGCCGATTCGCGAGCTGATGGGATAACATTCGGGGTCGAGAGTTTTTGGCCGGAGAGGACGTTGATTCCATGCAGACGATATTCGGCCAAAGACTCCCGACCCCTTTTGCGTTGTGTCTCTGGTTGGCATCGGCCATCCCGCTCCTCGCCGCGCCGCCCAAGCTGAACTACCTGTTTCCCGCCGGCGGCCAGCGGGGCCAGACCACGGCGGTGACCGCCGCGGGCGAGTTCGCGAACTGGCCGGCGCAAGTCTGGGCCGATCGGCCGGGCCTCACCGCCACCTGCGAAGCCGACAAGGGAAAGCTCCAGATCGCCGTCGCCGCCGATGCCGCCGCGGGCACCTACTGGCTGCGCCTGGCCGACGCCGAAGGAGCGTCGTCGCTGCGGCCCTTCGTCGTCGGCATTTTGCCCGAAGTCGCCGAAAACGAGCCCAACGACACGCCCGACAAGCCGCAAGTGGTTTCGCCGGGCGTAGTAGTCAACGGCAAGCTGCAAAAAGGGGGCGATCTCGACGGGTTCACCGTCGAGCTACAGGAAGGCCAAACGCTCGTCGCTGCGGTCCAGGCGCACTCGATTCTCGGCTCGCCGCTGGACAGCGTGCTGCAGGTCTGCGAACTGGTCGAGCGGCGCAACAGCGGCAGCCAGCGGGTGATCGTCGAAGCGTATCCGATCGAGCAGAATCACGACGCGATCGGCCTCGACCCGCAGATCGTGTTCGCCGCGCCGCAGGCCGGGCGCTATCTGGTCCGGCTGTTCGCCTTTCCCTCCGAGCCCAACAGCACCATCGGCTTCGCGGGGGGGGAGACGTTCGTCTATCGCCTGACGATGACCACCGGCGGCTACCTCGATCATGTCTTGCCGCTCGCCTTGCCGCGGGAAGCAGCGGCGGTGCGGCTGGCGGGGTGGAACCTCCCGGAGGGGGCGACTTCCATAGAGGTTTCCGCGCTGGTGGCCAGCGACGATCCGTTGCAGCCACCCGATGGGGCGCTGGACTGGGTCTTCCATCCCGAAGCAGCCGGTGCGGCGTCCGTCAATAGGTGCGATGGGGCCGCAATCGATGCCAGCGAAGCAAGCAGCCCCAAAGCACCGCAGGCGGTGGCGTTGCCCATCGTCGTCAGCGGGCGATTCGAGGCAGCGGACGATGCGGACGCGTTCTCGTTCGCGGGCAAGAAGGACCAAAAGGTCCGTTTGACGGCGCTCGCTCATGGCCTCGGCTTTCTGACCGACCCGCACGTCAGCGTACTCGGCGAAGACGGGAAGGTCGTCGGCGAGGCCGACGACACCGGGCGCGACCAGCATGATCCCGAACTCGTGGTCACTCTGCCCGCCGATGGCACGTACCGCGCGGTGATTCGCGACTTGCACGGCCGCAGCGGTTTGCGGCTGGTGTACCGGCTGGCGATCGAAACGCCAACGCCCGATTTTTCGGTATCGCTGGCGGCCGATTCGTTCGTGCTGGCTGCAGATAAGCCGCTGGAAATACCGCTTACCGTTGCGGGGACCGACGGGTTTAAGGGGCCGGTCGAGATTCGCGCGATCGGTTTGCCGGCGGGGGTCTCAGCCGATCCGCTGACGATCGAACCCAAAGCGGCCGGCGAGGCCGAGCGGGGCAGCGGCCGCCGCAAAGGACGCCGGGGCGGCAATTCCGCCGCTGCAAGTTCCAACGCCAAGCTCGTTCTGAAAGCCGACCCGGCAACGCTTCAGCCGGGGGGCGGGCCGATTCGAATCGAGGTTCGCTACAAAAATGAAGCGGGCGACGAGATCGTCCGCTCCGCTCGCTTCGACTTGGGGCAACCCTTGGCAGGCAAACACTGGGCGGCGTGGCTGACGATAAAGAAGTAGGCCGGCCGTCACTCGGCCAGCTTGCCCGCCGGTCGCCGATTCTTACCCTTGCGGCCGGTCAGCGTGTCGCCCAGGTCGTCGCGGGCCTCGTCGGCAATCGCTTGCAGCCGGCGGACAATTTCGGGATGTTCGCCCGCCACGTCGTTGGATTCGCCCACGTCGGCGGCCAGGTCGAACAGGGCCAGTCCGGTCTTGGCATTTTTGTACGGGCCGGGCTGACCGTCGTTTCCCGGTTCGCCCGTCAGCGTGCGATAGTCGTGCGGCAGGTGCAGCTTCCACTGGCCGCTGCGGACTGCTTCCAAGCCGTCGTTCCAGTAGTAATAGAAGGCGTCGTGCGGACTCTTGGCGTCGGCTTTGCCCGCCAGCAGCGGCCAGATGTCGCGGCCGTCGATAATGCGATCGGCCGGCGGTTCGCCGCCGGCCAAGCGGGCCAGCGTCGGCAGCACGTCGATCGTGCTGCACAGTTCGTCGCACGTGGTGCCCGCGGGAATCTTGCCCGGCCAGCGCGCCAGGCAAGGCACGCGGTGGCCACCTTCCCACGTGGTCCCTTTCCCTTCGCGCAGCGGCCCCGCCGAGCCGCAGTGATTGCCGTACGACAGCCACGGCCCGTTGTCTGACGCGAACAGCACCAGCGTCTGTTCGTCCAGCCCTTCGCGTTCGATCGCCGTCAGAATTTGGCCCACGCTCCAGTCGATCTCGGCGATCACGTCGCCAAACAGGCCCCGTTCGGTCTTTCCCTTGAACTTGTCGGAAACGAACAGCGGCACGTGCGGCATGTTGTGGGGAACGTACAGGAAAAACGGCCGTTCGCGGTTTTCGGCGATGAACTTGACCGCCCGCTCGGTGTACCAGGTGGCGAGCTGCGTCTGGTCCGGGTTGTGCTCGATCGTTTTCTCGCCGTCGATCAGCGGCAGCGGCGGAAAGCTCTTGTTGGTCGGATGCAGGGGCCACATGTCGTTGGAATACGGCAGGCCAAAGTAGCGGTCGAAGCCGTTCTTCGTCGGCAGGAACTGCGGATGATGCCCCAGGTGCCACTTGCCGAAGATGGCGGTGGCGTAGCCGCGATCTTTGAGGATTTCGGGGAGCAGCCGCTCGTTTGCGTGAATGCCGATCTTCGAAGCCGGCCCCAGAGCCCCCAGAATGCCGACCCGCTGCGGATAGCAACCCGTGAGCAGCGCCACTCGCGAGGCGCTGCACACGGCCGCGGCGACTTGAAAGTCGGTCAATCGCATCCCTTCCTGGGCCATCTGGTCGAGGTGCGGCGTGGCGTACCCTTGGGCGCCGAACGGGCCGATATCGGCATAGCCCAGGTCGTCGCAATAGATGACGACGAAGTTGGGCGCTCGCTCGGCGGCGCTCGTTGCCGGGACGACGGCAATCGTCACCAAGACCAGAACCAGTAAGAGCAACATCGGCGAGCGAAGCATCGGCGGCATCCTCAAGCGGTGGCGAGTTAACCCAGTCGGCAGCCAGTGATTGTGGCTGGTCCACTCGCCGAATCCCACCCCCGCGCGGGTAAATTTCCGGGTATGCTGCAAGCCCCTATGACCGCCCGAACCATTCACGTTTCCGTCATGCCGCAAGAGGTGCTCGAGTGGCTCCAGCCCCAGCCGGGGCAGATTATCGTCGATGGAACGCTCGGCGGCGGCGGCCATACCCGGCTAATTGCCGAACGGCTCGCGGCAACGCCGGCGGGCGGAGAACGCCCGGCATCCAGCGGCTTTGTGCTTTCGCTCGACCATGATCCCGCGGCGCTGGCAGCGGCCGAAACGAGCCTTGCCGGCTTGCCCGTGAAGATTGCACAGGCCAACTTTTGCGACGTGGGAGGGATTTTGGACGAGCTCGCCATCGAAGCGGTCGATGGCGTGCTGCTCGATCTGGGCCTGTCGAGCGATCAACTGGCCGACGACGCTCGCGGCTTCAGCTTCGAAGCGGCCGGCGAATTGGACTTGCGTTTCAATCCCGACGAAGGAGAACCGGCGTGGCAACTGCTTGGCAGACTGCGCGAGGTGGAACTTGCGAATCTGATCTTCGAATTCGGCGAAGAGCGGTACAGCCGCCGCATTGCCCGCCGGATCGTGGAGGCCCGCCTGACCCGCCCCATTCGCACGGCGGCGGATCTGGCCGCTCTGGTCCGCCGCTGCGTGCCCCGCTCGCCCGACCGGATCGATCCCGCCACGCGAACTTTTCAAGCATTGCGGATCGCCGTGAATCGCGAGTTGCAATCGCTCGATTTGGCGCTCGAGCGGATTCCCAATCGCTTGAAGCCGGGGGGCCGGCTGGCGATTATTAGCTTTCATTCTCTGGAAGATCGACGGGTGAAAGAAGCCTTTCGGAGCGACCTGCGGCTGGAGAACTTGACCAAGAAACCGCTCCGGCCGGGCGACGAGGAAACGAGCCGCAATCCCCGCAGCCGAAGCGCGAAACTGCGGGTGGCGGTACGAAGGCCATAGCCGGAACCAAACCTGGTTCCGGGGAGAACGAGAGCCGCTCGCAGTTCACCGGGAGCAGGTTTGCTCCCGGCTATTTTGTGACCGTGCCTTTGCGGCTAGACTTTGACGTTTCCATCCCGACTCCTTTCCCGCTAAACCTATGCCCACGCTCCAACCTGCCCGGCTCGAATCGTTCGCTACCGCCTTGTTGCAAGCGGGGGGCACGTCGGCCGAAGAAGCCCGCATTGTCGGCCGCAGCCTGGTCGATTCCAACCTGCGCGGGTACGACTCGCACGGAGTGATGCGGATTCCGTACTACGTGCAGGCGATTCAGGAGAGAGAAGTGGTCGTCGGTGGCGAACTGACGATCCTCGACGAAGGCCCCTCGCGGGTCGTGGCCGACGCCAACTGGGGCCTCGGCCAGGTGCAGGCGGTGCGGCTGCTCAAGCTGCTCGCCGAAAAGGCGCACACCGCCGGGCAGGCAATCGGCACGATGACCCACTCGGGGCACATCGGCCGTCTGGGCGAATACTGCGAGCTGGCCGCGGCCGACGGGCTGGTCTCGCTGCTGATGGTCAACTCGCACGGGGCGGCGGTGCGGGTGGCCCCGCCCGGCGGCAAAGCGCCGCGGCTATCGACCAACCCGCTGGCGATTGGCGTCCCCCACGGCGACGCGCCCCTCGTGCTCGACTTCAGCACCAGCGCAACGGCCGAGGGAAAGGTGCGGGTGAAAAAAATCGCCGGACAGACCTGCCCCGACGGCTGGCTGCTCGACTGCGACGGCAAGCCGACGTGCGACCCGAGCGTCCTCTACGGCAATCCGCCCGGCTCGATCCTGCCGATGGGCGGAATCCAGGGGTACAAGGGTTTTGGGCTGGGCCTGATGATCGAGATTTTCACTGGGGCAATTTCCGGCGGCATTTGCGCCCGGCCCGTTCCCTATGCCAAAAAGGGAAACTGTGTCTTCATGATGCTGATCGACCCGGCCCGGTATGGCGGGGCCGAGCATTTTCAAGGCGAAGTTTCGCAACTGGTCGATTACATCCGCTCGTGCCCGCGGATCGACGGCTGCGAAGAGATTCTGCTTCCCGGCGACCCCGAGCGGCGGTTGTTCGCCCAGCGCTCGGCGGCAGGGATTTTTTTGGACGACGAAAACTGGAACGCGCTGGTCAAGCTGGGAGACAAGCTGGGGGTGGCGGTGTGAAGTAAGCGGCGGGGCCGCGTAACGAACAAGCTACGGGGCTAGCCAGTTCTCAACCGCCAGTCCAGGCACTTTGCGGAACTCATTCTCGTTGTCAGTAACGATCGCCAGTCCATGTTGCAGGCAAGTAGCCGCGATCCACGCGTCGTGCCTGCCGATCATGACCCCTCTTGTCTCGAGGTCTGCCCAGAGACTGGCATGGATGCGTGCGGTAGCGATGTCGATTGCAACCACCGGGAAATCCACGAGTAGTTGCTCAACGAACTTCGTCCTTTTAGCTTGAATCGCTGGAACCTTCGCCCGCGCGATGCCATGCAGCATCTCGCTGGCAACGATGACCGAGATTCGTGCATCGATGACGCTGCGCAACTTGATTTGGGCCCGGAATATCGAGGCGGCCCTTCTCGTACGCAACCAATATATTGGAGTCGATCAGGAATCCCATGGATCGGTGAACGGTAAGTAGCCGGCAGATTTGCGAATCTCGTCAAGGTCACGGCCAAAGTCCTCTGCTTCCTCGGGCGTAAGATGGGGCAAGGACTCAAAGAGCTTTGCGAGGGATTCGGGAGTGTGCGGGCGCAGTACCAATGGGCGGAACTCCGCCACCGGCTGATCCTTGGCCGTCAGGGTAATCGTTTCGGTCTCATGCACGGCTTTCTCCAGCCGCTCACGGATGTGCGGCGGAAAATCGTCGATGGAGATGCTTTCGCTCATGGATGCCTGCTCCCAGCAGTAAACGCTGGCCAATTATCGGATTATACCTCGCTCTCGCCTCGTTGCTCAAACTCCAGCGGTTCGTCGGCCAGCGGATCGGCAATGCGGATCGACAGGTCGCCCGCGAGCAAGTGGTCGATCACCTGGCCCACCACTTCGGCCCGCCATCCGCGGGCCAGCAGCGGCACCTCGCCCGGCTCGAAGCCGCCGAGATTCAGCCGGTAGGCGATCAGATCGCGCACGTCCTGGGCGGTGCCGGTCAAACTGGGGGCGACCTGCGCCTTGCGGCAGATGCTCCCCAGCGCCGTGCTGAGAAACTGCCCCAGCAGGTTCAATTGCGGTCGCGACGATTTTCGCTCCAAGCGGGGCAAGTCCGATTCCTTCAGAGCTTGCGCCCGCTCAACGCACTCGCCGATCTTAGGAAGGTAGCGCTGCAAATCGCCCCGCTCCATGCCGCGCACTGCCCGAATTCGCTTGGGATCGGCAGTTTGCCGCTTGGCGAGTTCGATAATTAGGTCGTCGCGCAAAACGCGCCGCGAGGGGCTGTCGCGGCGCTGCGCCTCGGCGTCGCGCCAGGCCCATAGCTCGCGGACGATTGCCAGACTGCGCGGCGCGAGTCCCGCGATCCCACCCAGTCGCTGCCAGCGCTCGCCCGCTTCAAACTGTTCGAGCTCGATTTGCCAGGTTTGCAGTTCTTCTTCGAGCCAAGCGAGCCGCCCCAGCTTGCCGAGCCGGTTGTAGAGCAGGTCGCGAATTGCTTCGAGATCGGCGACGTCTTGCAGGGCGTATTCCAGTTGCCGCTGGGTCAACGGGCGGCGACGCCAATCGGTGCGGGTTTCGTCCTTGGGCAGCGTTTTGCCGAGCAGCCGGCCGGCCAGGTTGCCGTACGACGCGGGATACTCCATCCCGATCAGTCCCGCCGCAATTTGCACATCGAACCAGCGGTGCGGCCGCTGTCCGGCGTACTTCATGCAGAAGCGAAACTCTTCTCGTCCCGCATGGACCAGCGATTCCCTCCCCGGCGCAACGAGCAGCGACCAGAGGGGTGAGAGATCCTCGAACTCCAGCGGATCGACGATCGCCAGCCGGCCCTCGGCCGCCAACTGGATCAAACACAATTGCGGCTGGTAGCTATCTTCCGAGACGAACTCGGTGTCGAAGGCGACGACCGGCGCGCCGGCTATGATGTCGCAAAAATCGCGAAGCTGCTGCGTGGAAGTAATCAGTTCGTACTGCACGGAGCGTTGGGGATCTGCGATTTTTCGGTGGAGCGCGGCTGTGGGCCGTATCTTAGGCGACAAAGCACGCATTGGCCAGCGGACGCGTCGGCCCTGCTGGGAAGCTGGCTGGGCTGTTTCGCGCGCCGATAGAATTGGCGTATGAGCCGAAAACACCAAGCACGCTATCGCTGAAACGATCCTCCTTGCGGAACCAGCGTCGGCTGGCGGGCCGTGCTGGCCGCCGATCCGGTGCGGCCCGACTCGGCAAAGAACTTGGTGGTCCCTTCGCTCACGAGCCGCATCTGGTCGTCGTCGCTTGTCACTTCCACGCGGAACTGGTGCGTTCCCCCTTGGCCGGCACGGGCCTTAATCCGCATGGTCACCTGTTCGCCCGCGCCCAACTGGGCCAGCGGCTGGCAGACGACTTGGCCGGGAACGATCTTGGCTTCGCAACCCTCGAAGGCGATCGGTTCGACCCCCTCGCCGAATTGCACGACGATCTTGACCTGGCGAGCCGCTTCGCTGCCGCGGTTCATCACCTGCACTTCGTACACGGCCAGTTCGCTGGTCGGCAGCAGCCCGGCGGGGTCGTTCACCACCAGCTTCAGATCGGCGGCCGCTTCGACCAACGTCTCAACCTCGCCGCTGGCCGAAATGCCGGCCCCGGTTTGGGCTTGCACGGCAATCCGGTTCGATCCGGCGGCGCTGAGTTGCAGCCGCAGTTCGTAGGCGCGCTCGCTGCCGGCTGGCAGCGCGCTCAGTTTCCACTTCAAACTGCCGCTGGCGGAGGTGGCGCCTTCCACGCCCCCGACATACGTGGCCGCCGCCGGAAACGCAGCCGCCAGTTGCACGTTGTCGGCCGTGGCGTTGCCAACGTTCTGGACGATCACGCGATACAGCGCCTCGGCGCCCGCACCCGTCAGCGCGGGGCCCTCGACAATGACCGCCAGCTCCGCCTTGCGAACGAGCACCTTGCCGGCGGCACTGGCGACCAAGTCTCCGTCGCCGGTTGCCTGGGCGTGAATTTCCATCTCGCCCGCTTCGCTGGCGACAATCGTGACTTGCAGCTCTTTCTGCTCGCCCGCCGGCAAAGTGCCGACTTCGATCTGCTGGCGACGATTCTGCCCCGACGAAAGATTGATGACGACGTTTTCCGCATCCCCATTGCCCGGATTGGCCACGCTCAGCGTGAACGGCTTTTCGTCGCCGAAGGTCATGTCGGCCGGACCCGCGAGCGAAAGCTGCAGTTGAGCCTGCTTCACCTCGATCGAGGCCTGGGTTGAAGAAGGCCGGCAGGCCCATTCCACTCCCAGGTCGAAGGCTTGTCCTTCGCTGGCGACCAGTTCAAGCCGCAAGGTTTCGTGAGCCCGGGCGTCCACCGCGGGTAGCGTCCACAGCAGCCGGCCGTCGGCGTGCAGCAGCGCTTCGCCGCTGCTGGCCTGAGAATTCGCGACGGTCACGAACCCCGGAATGTCCAGGCGAAGCTGAACCTCTTGCGCGGCCGCTTCGCCTTCGTTGACAATGCTGACGACGTACGACGCCGGCTTGCCGACGGTAATCCCTTGCGGCCCCGCTAGATCGACGCGCAGGCTGGGGCTGCGTCCCGAAACGGCCAGTTGCGTAATCGACCGCGTGTCGATGCCCGCCACGCCGCCGGTGACGCGGCGTGCCGGCATCGCCGAGCTAGGAGGCGTGGCCAGCGCCCGCCGCGACGAGGGCGCCACTCGGCGGGCAGCGGGCGGATTCACCGGCGTAATGACCGGGCGGGCAGGTTCGTTGGGGGCGGTCGTCTTGGTGCGCTTGAGGATCGAACGCATGTGCGTCGTGTCCGCGTCCGTTGCCTCCGCAGGCACCGGTTCGTCCGAGGACGATCCTTCCGGAGCGATCGCCGTGGGAACTCGCGGCAGCGGCCCTTCGATCGGCGCCAGTGTCGAACGAAGTTCGGACGCAGAGGAAGGGGGAGTCGCCGCCGATTCGATGGGCATCGGAACGGCCGACGGCGGGGGCGAAATCTCGGCCGGCTGGTAGTTCGAGCCGCCGGATGCCGGCGTCGGCGCGTAGTCCTGGCTGGCGGCTTGTCCGCTCGCCCGGAGCTGGTTGCTGAGCGAGCCGCCCAGCGTCGAAGTAACAGCGCCAGTGGCCTTGTT
>JBBDYF010000157.1:10539-23464 GCA_040901775.1 Pirellulaceae bacterium
CTGAGCGAGCCGCCGCTGCGGCGGCGGCCCAAAATGCCCGCTTGGGCGACGCTGCCGCTCGGCTGCATCGGCTCCGGTGTGGAAGCCGCCGCATCCACCGGCATCAAGCCGGGCTCGGGCGCGGGGGCCAGATCGACCGCGGGATCGTCCGACGTGACGTTATAGACCGAGGCTCGCCGGCGAGGCGATTCCTGGGCGGGAAGCATCGCCACAACGAACCCAACGGCCAGCAGCAAGGCGATGACGATGGTACTTTTCCGAGCCATTCGACGGTCCCTTCGAGATATCGGCAGGCAATTCCCGCGCGAAGTTTGGTATCGGTTGCGGAAACCTTGCCGGTTTAAGCGAGTTTGCCGTTTAAGGCGAATTGTTAGTCTGGGAAAGTCTTGCTGCCGCTAGCACCGGTGTTCGGGCTCACCCAATGGACTTTTGTTGGCAATCTCGGCAAACTGAGAGAGACACATATTTCCTAAAGATCCCTAGTAGTGGAGGACGAAGCGATGGCTTGGTTTCCCAAACAGACGGTCATTGTGCCGGTGGATTTCTCGAGCGAGTCCATCGGCGCGATCGACGTTGGCCTGCAACTGGTCGATAACCCGGCTCATCTGCACGTGGTTCACGTCGTGGTCGATACCACGCCGCTCGAAGCGGGCGAGGTCTGGGGCGTGGTCGATCCCCAGTCCCGCATCGATCAAATGGAAAAAGTGCTCGACCAACGCCTGGCCGGCGAGAAGTACGCCGGCTTGCAGCGGACGGTGATTCTGGGCGAGCCGGCTCACGGGATCGCCAATTTTGCCCAGGAAAAAGGGGCCGAGTTGATCGTCATTCCCTCGCATGGCCGCACGGGCATCACCCGCCTACTGATCGGTTCGGTCGCCGAGCGGGTCGTCCGCCTGGCCCATTGCCCCGTACTCGTACTCCGCAAGTAGCATCCATTGGCTCCCTTGCCCCATCTCCGTTTCGGCTCGCTCGACATCGGTTTTCCGATGGTTCAAGCCGCCTTGTCCGGCTACAGCGACTGGCCGATGCGGCTGCTAGCCCGGCGGCACGGCGCGTCGTATGCCCTGTGCGAAGTGTTGCTCGATCAGTTCCTGGTCACCGTGAAGGACAACCGGAAGCGCAACCAGCACTTCCTGCGCATTTCGGACGACGAGCGGCCGGTCGGTGGCCAACTGATGGGGGCCGAACCCGCGCAGTTTGCCGCCGGCGCGCTCAAGCTGGTCGAGGCCGGCTTCGACGCGATCGACATCAACTTCGGCTGCCCGGTGAAAAAAGTGCTGGGCCGCTGCCGGGGCGGGTTCCATCTCAGTCAGCCCGACGTGGCGCTCGACATCGTCCGCCGTACGCGCGACGCCGTGCCGCCGCACATTCCGGTCACCGTCAAGATGCGCCGCGGCCTGGACGACACGGCAGAAAGTCGCGACAAGTTCTTTACCATTCTGGATGGCGCGCTGGCGGCCGGAGTGGCGGCGATCACCGTTCACGGCCGCACCGTGATGCAGCGCTACGTCGGCCCGAGCCGGTGGCAGTTTCTGACCGAGGTGAAGCGGCACGTCGGCTCGCGGCACACCATCCTTGGCAGCGGCGACCTCTTCTCCGCCCAAGACTGTTTGGACATGCTGGCCCAAACAGGGATCGACGGCCTGACCGTGGCCCGCGGCGCGATCGGCAATCCCTGGATTTTCTCGCAGGCCCAGGCGCTGGCCGCGGGAAAGCCGCTCCCCCTCGCTCCATCGCTCTTCGAGCAGCGGGACGTAATGCTCGAGCATTTCGGCCTAGCCCAGGAGCTTTACGGCGACGAGCGAGCCGGCCCGCAGATGCGCAAATTCGGCATCAAGTACGCTGCCCTGCATCCGCAACACCTGCTCGTGCGCGAGGCCTTTACCAAGGTCAAGTCGCTGGATGATTGGCGAGCCGTGCTGGCGCTCTGGTACGCGGACGATCTGGCCGGCTGCTATCCCGACCCAGCGATTCACCGTGGCGCCGACTGCGAACAGGCGGCCTGAAGATGGCCCCCGCGGAGGCGCCATTTCGCTAATCGTTTATGCCTTTTTTTCGGCAGCGCCGGTTTCGCTTATAACTTGCAACTCGTTGGAGTTGCAGCACTTGCGCCTTGATTAGCAAAACTCCAAAACCCGTTTCGTTAATCGGACCGATAAGCGTAACGAGCGTCCGGGTGGCTTCTATGAAAGCCCGTTGCTCCGCAAGAGGAGGAAATGCAATTCGCCGCGTGTGCCCAATCTTCTATCCGAGCGTTGGGCCAAAAGGCCCTTGCCCATAGGGGTTGTTTCGAAGCGGCGCCGGCTGCCCCATCTGTGGACGAGACTCAAGCCCAAGCCACCCTCGAGCTCGCCGGCACCTACTCAGGTTGGGTGCCAGCCAGACCTTGGGGAGGTAGCCCACGCGGTGCAGATCGGCCAGGATGCTTCCGTCGGAACGATCCACCAAATTGCCAAACAGCCGGCGCGCACGCTCCGCGCCTAACGTGGACGAAATTATAGAATAACGCAAGCAGTGTGTCAATACGTCCACTAAATTTTCTTCCCAGCGATCCGCTACGATCCGCATTTTCCGCGCAACCCGGTTGAGCCTGACCGCGCACGGCGAACCTGGTCGCTGCTTCTCCCCGCCAATACCTGGCAGGCAACCTACGTTTGCTCGAATTGGCCGCACGGCGCGGCCTTCGTCTTCACGCGAGAAAACAAATCATGGCGGCGCAATCCAGGCAAGAGACTCCCACCTCGCCCTGGCCGGCTAATCCGACGGCGGCCATCTTTCTAATCAGCGTGTTCGGCCTGTTCCTCGAATTGATGCTGATTCGCTGGATCGGCACCGAAGTGCGGATTTTTGCTTATCTGCAAAACACCGTGCTCATCGTCTGCTTCCTCGGCTTGGGCATGGGTTGCTTCACCAGCCATCGGCCCGCAACGCTACGCAACATTTTGCTTCCGCTGCTGGCCCTGACCGTGCTGCTGGCGCTGCCGCCAACCCGGGCCGTTTTGGCCAGCATCACCAACCTGCTGAGCGTGTTGGACGACATGCCGATCTGGGAATACAACCGCAGCGACGGCTTGCCGAGCACCATGCTCCGCGTGATCGCCGGTCTGGCGCTGACGCTGGGCCTGATGGTGCTGATCTGGGAGATGTTCGTGCCGATCGGCCGCATCCTGGGACGGCTCATGGATCGTCGCGAGCAAATCATCTGGATCTATTCGACCAACGTGGTGGGCAGCTTGCTGGGCATTTGGCTGTTCGTGGGACTGAGCGCCTGCTCGCTGCCGCCGGTGGGCTGGCTGGCGGTCGCCTGCGGCCTCTTGCTGCCGTTCTTGTGGAGCGGGCCGCAGCGGACGCTCAACCTCGGGCTGGCGGCGGCCGTGCTCGTGGCGGGTTTGTTCGTCGGGCGCGAACCCGGCGCGCTCGAAACCCACTGGTCCCCCTATCAAAAGCTGGTCCTCAAGGACGCCCCCGTCGAGCGTTACGGCTGGTCGGGCAAGATGATTACCGTGAACAACGCCGGCTACCAGGGGATGATCGACCTCGAGCCGAGCCGCATCGCCGCCCAGGCACACATTCCCAGCGAACTGCGGGGCCTGAGCCAGTACGACCTGCCGCTCCGTTTCCGGCCGAACCCGGCACGGGTGCTGATCGTCGGTGCGGGTTCGGGCAACGATGCCGCCGGCGCGCTGCGCGGCGGCGCGCAACAGGTGACCGCCGTCGAGATCGATCCGGCGATCGTCGAGATGGGTCGCCGCCACCATCCCGAGCGTCCCTACGATTCGCCCCAGGTGCAGGTCGTCATCGACGACGCCCGCTCGTTCTTCGCCACCACCGACCAGCAATACGACCTGATCATTTTCGGGCTGCTCGACTCGCACACCACCACTTCGATGACCAACGCCCGGCTCGACCACTACGTCTATACCCGCGAAAGCATCACCCGCGCCAAATCGCTGCTCGCCCCGCGGGGGGTCATGGTGCTCAGCTTCGAAGCGATGAAGCCCTACATCGCCGATCGGATGGCTCGTTGCATCCGCGAAGTGTTCGACCAAGAGCCGCTCGCCTTTCGCGTCCCTTCGACCAGCACCGGCTGGGGCGGGGTGATGTTCGTCGCGGGAGACCAGGCCGGCATACAAACCGCACTGGCAACCGACGCCCGCCTGGCCAAGCACGTCGCCCGCTGCCAGGCCGCCCAGCCGATGCCGATCACGTATCAAACGTCGGTCCCGACCGACGACTGGCCGTACATCTATCTCGAACGAGCCCGCATTCCCTCGCTCTATTTCCTGCTGGCCGGTTTGATGGGAGCGCTACTTTGGTACGGCAAGCGGCGGCTGTCGATCCCGCAACTGCTCGGCGGCTGGCAACGGACGGACTGGCACTTTTTCTTTCTCGGGGCGGCGTTTTTGCTGCTCGAGGTGCAGAACATCAGCAAGGCGTCGGTCGTGCTCGGCAACACGTGGGTCGTCAGCGCGGTCATCATCTCGGCCATTTTGACGATGATCCTACTGGCCAACTTCCTGGTTGCCCGCTTTCCGCGGCTCCCTCGATCGCTGGCGGCTGGCCTATTGATCGCCTCGTGCTTGGGGATCTATCTGGTCGATCTTTCGACGTTCGCCTTCCTGGCCTATCCGGTGAAGGCGCTGCTCGTCGGCGGGCTAACGACCCTGCCGATGCTGTTTGCCGGCATCATCTTCATCGACTCGTTTGCCCAGGTCGAACAGAAAGATCGCGCGCTGGGGGCGAACCTGATCGGCTCGCTGGTCGGCGGCGTCCTGCAATCGCTGACGTTCGTCGTGGGCATCCAGGCCCTGCTGCTGGTCGTGGCGGGGCTGTACCTGTGCGCCTGGCTGGCGCGACCGATGCCTGCCAGGCCAACGGTCTCGCTCGACGACGATACCGACACGCTCGAGCTGTTCCCCATGCAGACGGCCCGGCCGGCGGAGTTCGAGGAAACGGTCGAGGTCTGACGCGGCGAATCGCCCGGTAGGCAGTCCAGGCCAGCCCGGATACTATCCGGGGATGCACAATCTGGACCTGATTCTGACGGTGACCGGCGGCCTGAGCGCCGCCTTGCTGCTGGGTTACATAACGCAGCGCCTCGGGCTGTCGCCGATCGTCGGCTATCTGTTGGCGGGGATCGCGGTCGGGCCGAGCACGCCGGGCTTCGTCGCCAATCGCGAGATGGCCGAACAGTTGGCCGAGATCGGCGTCATCCTCCTGATGTTCGGCGTGGGGCTGCACTTCCACCTCAAAGAATTGCTCGCCGTGCGGAGCGTGGCCGTTCCCGGTGCCATTGGCCAAAGCCTGGTCGCCACCGCTTTGGGCTGTCTGGTCGCCATGGGGTTTGGCTGGCCCTGGCACGCAGGCATGGTCTTCGGACTGGCGATCTCGGTGGCCAGCACGGTGGTTCTGCTGCGCGTGCTGGCCGATAACAACGACCTGCACACACCCGTCGGGCACATCGCCGTCGGCTGGCTGATCGTCGAGGACCTGTTCACGGTGCTGGTCCTGGTGCTGATGCCCGTCATTTTTCGACCCGATGCCGAGCCGCGCGAGATTGCCATCGCCCTGGGATGGTCCACCTTGAAGATTGCGGGCCTGGTCGGTTTCGTGTTCATCGTGGGGGGGCGGGCGATTCCGTGGCTGCTGGCACGCATCGCCAAAACGCGCTCGCGCGAGCTGTTCACATTGACCGTGCTGGTGCTGGCGCTAGGCATCGCGGTCGGCTCGGCTCAGTTGTTCGGGGTGTCGATGGCGCTGGGCGCGTTTTTGGCCGGCATGGTCGTGGGCCAATCCGAGTTCAGTTCGCGGGCCGCGTCCGAAGCCCTGCCGATGCGCGACGCGTTCGCCGTGTTGTTCTTCGTCTCGGTCGGAATGCTGTTCAACCCCGCTTACCTCCTGGCGGCGCCGATCCTGGTGTCGCTCACGCTGGCGGTCATCCTGATCGGCAAGCCTTTGGCGGCGCTGGTCATCGTGCTGGTGTTGGGCTATCCGTTGCGGGTGGGGTTGGCGGTGGCGATCGCGCTGGCGCAGATCGGCGAGTTTTCGTTCATCCTGGCCGACCAGGGATTGAAGCTGGGAATCCTTCCAGAGGCCGGACGGAGTACGCTCGTGGCCGCCGCGATCCTTTCGATCAGTCTCAATCCGCTGCTCTATCGGCTGATCGATCCGCTGGAGGCTTGGGCCAAGCGCTCGCCGCGCGTCTGGAAGGTGCTGAATGGCCGTGCCCGCAGACACGCCGACAACCTGCAGCAAGATGGGCACGATCACGACCGGCCGCCGAGCGTGGTGGTCGTCGGCTTTGGCCCCGTCGGCCGCACGCTGATCCGCATGTTGCAAGAGAACGAGATCGAGCCCGCCGTGATCGAAATGAACCTCGACACGGTGCATCGCCTGCGGGGCGAAGGGGTGCGGGCCGTCTATGGCGACGCGAGCCACAAGGAAACGCAGACCGACGCGGGGGTCGGCCAGGCCGTCGCTTTGTTTCTCAGCTCGTCGGGCATGCACGGCAGCGACGAGGCGATTCGCCTGGCCCGAGAGCTGAACCCGAAGATCCAGGTCTTTGCCCGAGCCGCCTATCTGCGCGAAGTGCCACTCTTGCGGCGGGCGGGCGCCGATGCCGTCTTTTCCGGCGAAGGAGAGGTTGCCCTCTCGATGACCGAGTTTTTGCTGCGGCAGATGGGGGCCACCCACGAGCAGATCGACCGGGCCCGCGACCGAATTCGGAAAGACCTGTTTGGCAGCCCACAAACGGTCGATCTGCTGATGCCTCTGCCGCTGCGAACGGTTCCTGCCGACGAAAAACCAGCGGCGGACTCACCGGCGGGCGGCTGATGCTAGCCGGTGTACGACAATTTAGCGCGAACAGAGAGAACCGCGGATGGCGCGGAGTTCGCGGATGAGGAGGATTTTTTGAACAGAAGATAACGAAGGGAACAAAGAAGAGGAGGAAGAGTAGGAACAGGAGTAGGATTGGATCGGCAATTCCCACCCTTCGTTCCCTTGGTTTCCTTCTGTTCAAATTGCTCTGCTGCTTGCCGCTGGGGGTGAGCGGAGCGGGGGACTTCCTTTTGCCCTCTTTGTGGTTTTCGTGGCCAAAAAAAAACTTCGAAAACCCTTGCGTCACTTCTCTCGGCTGGCATACGTTCTGCCCAGATAATCGACGATCGCGCGACGCACCGCCAGCGCCTCCAGCGGCCCGCTCTTGCGGTAGATCACCTTGCCGCCGGGGGCAATCAGCAGCGTGTACGGCACCGGGCCTTGCCACTCTTTGTCGAGCGCGTCGGCCAGCTTGTCCTTGCTCTCGGCGGTGGAAAGGTAGTTGGTCGCGGCGACGTGCTGTTCCTGCAGCAACTTCAAGGCTGCCGCTTTCTGTTCCGGCTCGTCGATGCTGATCGTCACCAACTGAAAATCTCGCTTGCGATACATCCGGTTCATCGTTACCAGTTCCGGCAACTCGGCGACGCACGGGCCGCACCAGGTGGCCCAAACGTTGATCAACAGCAGCTTGCCCGTGTCGTTCTTGGCGAGCTTCGCCACTCCCGCTTCATCGAGCCCGGCCAACTCCACCGGCTCTGCGTTCCAGCGGGCCAGCGACGCCTTCGCCTCGTCGCGCTTGTCCGACCACTTGGTCGAGCAGCCGAAGGTTCGCGTCTTTTCGACCGGCACCGGCTGGCCCGCCAGCAGCGCGTCGATTGCGTTGCGGGCGTCGTGGCTGGTGACGGTTTTCACGTCCGAATCGTCGATCCGGCCCACGTAGCGCAGGCGGCGCTCGGCGTCGAACAGAAAGACCTGGGGCGTCGCCAGCACGCCATACGCCGCCGACACCCGCTGGTTCTCGCCGTCGTACAAATAGGGAAACTTGAAATCCTGCTCCTGGGCCCGGAGCTGCATGTCTGCCAGCGAATCTCCCACGTCGGTGTAGCCCAGCTCGTCGAGCCGAACCGCCAAGGGATCGTTCGGCGAAATGGCGACCAAAGCGACTCCCTTGTCCGCGTAGTCGGCGTGCAGCTTGCCGATCCGCTGTTCGTAGGCCTGCGCCGTGGGGCAGTGATTGCAAGTGAAAACGACGAGCAACAGCTTCGCCGCGGAAAAGTCGGCCAGGGCGTGCTCTTTGCCATCGACGCCGGGCAGTTTGAAAGCGGGAGCGGCGTCGCCAATGGCCAGTGCCTTGAAGCCGGCCGGCTCGGCAGTTGCCGTGTTTGCCAAGACGAGCGAAATGCCGACGGCGGCAACGAGCAGCAAGGCGATGCGCATCGAATGTTCTCCCCTAGGTTGGCGGTGGATCGGCATTCATCGTCCGATCCGGCCAGGCGGAAGTCAAGCTAGCGCAGCTTGTACACCGGCTCGATCACCCGCCACACGGCCGCGGCCATCCGCCTGTGCCCCCCAGGCGACAGGTGAATCGAATCGAGCGTCGTATCGCCCTGCGCCAAGACGCCCATCAAGACTCGCTTGGGAATGAGCCGCACGCCGTGCCGAGCGGCCAGACGGCGTTGGATGCGGCCGAACTCGTTGTAGGTCGGCGGCAGTGGCAGCTCGAACATGACGACCGTTCGATGTGGCCTGGCAATGTCGGTTAACAGCGCCTTCAGATCGCGCTCGAACTCCGCGGCCGAGGTGTCGCCCAGAAGATCGTTCCCGCCAATCTCGACGAGCACCAGGCTAGCGCCCGCTGGAATTTGCCCGGCCTGGTGCATGGCCGACGCGGCGTTCGCTCCGGGTTGCGCGAAACTTTGAACCTGAATGCCAGGAGGCAGCAGGTCGGGCCAGGTCTGCCGCTCGTTCATGCCGGCGCCGGCGGTCAACGAGTCGCCGATGATATAGAGCGGTGGATTGCCGAGCGGCGCCAGCCGCGGCGCAAAGTGATGCGGCAATTCGAGCGCCGCGCCGCCGAGCCAGATGGCAACCACCGCATAACGTAGCGCGTGGGCCTGCTCGGGCTTTGGCGCAGCGTCGCGACTCCGCCTTCGCTCGCTCGCCAACCAGGCCAGCGTGACCAATCCCGCCACGCCGTAGTACCAGTACGACAGCGGCGCGGCCGACAACCCGCTGATGGCGAGCCCCAAAAGAGCCAGGATGCTGACCAGGCTGGCTGCCAGTCGGGAAGCGCCAAGTCTAAATAGGAGCACGGAGATCAGGACGACCGCCACGCCCACGAAGAAGGCCAACCCGCTGCCGAAAGTGTAAATGAGCGGGTTCATGAAGCCGAACTGGCATTCCTTAACGGCGGGGTGGCTGTGACTCGCGCGAGCAGAACACGGCTGATTGGCCAAACGCGGATTCGCCCATCGGTTCAAAGTCGCAAACCTGCCCAAATCGCCGGGGGCGGCTGCGCCGACCCCAGCCACCCGCCGCCAACTCGCCTAACCGCCGGCTGCGGCGACCCCCGCGACCCAGGCCGCGTCTGCCGCGGCCCGCGGAAAGCGGTCTTGCAGCGCCTCGACCGTCATCTCTTCTTCGCGCAGGGCTTCCATCGCCTTCACCGCCGCTTCGGCCGCCTGGATGGTGGTGATGCAAGGAACGCCCAACTGCACGGCGGCGGCCCGGATGCGCCCTTCGTCGGTGCGGGCCCCTTTGCCGCTGGGAGTGTTGATGACTAGCGTAATCGCCCCGTCGTTCAGATAGTCGAGCAGGTTCGGCCGCCCCTCGGAAAGTTTTTTCACGCGAATCACGCGCAGGCCCGCCTGTTCCAGCCGGGCAGCCGTCCCTTCGGTGGCGACAATTTCGTGCCCCAGGGCGACCAGCCGGCGGGTCAGATCGACGACACCGTCCTTGTGCCGCTTGCTGACGCTGACGAAGATTTTGCCCGCCGTGGGCAGCACGGTTCCCGCCGCCAGTTGCCCCTTGGCAAAGGCGATGCTGAACCGCTCGCTGATCCCCATCACCTCGCCCGTGCTCCGCATTTCGGGGCCCAGCACGATATCGACCCCGGCGAACTTGCGGAACGGAAAGACGCTCTCCTTCACGCTGACGTGGTGCGGGATCGGCTCGCGGGTGATTCCCAACTCGGGCAACGTCATTCCCGCCATCAGCTTGGCCGCGATTTTGGCCACCGGCATGCCGGTCGCCTTGGCGACGAACGGCACCGTGCGGCTGGCGCGGGGATTCACTTCCAACACATAAACAGTCGGCTTGCCCTCTTCCTTCTTCACGGCGAACTGCACGTTCATCAGCCCTTTCACGCGCAGGTGCTGGGCCATGGCGATGGTCGCCTCGCGGATTTCCTGCACGACCGGGCCGGGCAGGCTATAAGGGGGAATGGCGCAGGCCGAGTCGCCCGAGTGGATTCCCGCCTCTTCGATGTGTTCCATGATCCCCGCGATGACGCAGTTTTCGCCGTCCGAGAGGCAATCGACATCGACCTCGGTCGCGTCTTCCAAAAACTGGTCGATCAGCACCGGCTGCCCCTGGGCGACGACGAAGGCCTCGGCCACGTACCGCTCGAACTGGGCCGTGTCGTAGCAGATTTCCATCGCCCGTCCGCCGAGCACGAAGCTCGGCCGCACCAGGCACGGAAAGCCGACCTTGGCCGACTCGCTGCGGGCCTGGTTCATGGTCCGGGCGATGCCGTTGGCCGGCTGCTTGAGCCCCAACCGCGTGAGGATGCGGGCAAACTGCTCGCGGTCTTCTGCCGCCTCGATCGTCTCGACGCTAGTGCCGATGATGTTCACGCCGGCATTTTTCAAGGCCCGGGCCAGGTTTAGCGGCGTCTGCCCGCCAAACTGCACGATCACCCCGTCGGGTTCAATCCGGTCGTGAATGTTGAGCACGTCCTCGGTCGTCAGCGGCTCGAAAAACAACAGATCGCTCGTGTCGTAGTCGGTGCTCACCGTTTCCGGGTTGCTGTTGACCATGACCGACTCGATCCCCATCTCGCGAAGGGCAAAGCTGGCGTGGCAGCAGCAATAATCGAATTCGATCCCCTGGCCGATCCGATTCGGGCCGCCGCCAAGGATCATGATTCGCTGTTTGCCCGGCTGCTTGGGGGGCGTTTCGTCTTCGTCTTCGTAGGTGCTGTAATAATAGGGCGTGTAGGCTTCGAACTCGGCGGCGCACGTATCGACCGATTTGTACGTCGGCACGATCCCGCGCGCTTTGCGGTTTTCGCGAACGTCCATCTCGCTCGCCCCCCACAACGTGGCCAACTGCCGATCGGAAAAGCCGCATTGCTTGGCTCGGCGAAAGGTGGGCGTGTCGATCTGGTGCAGGTCGCCGATCCCGCGCAGGTGGTCCTCCATGCGGACGATTGCCGCGAGTTGATCGAGGAACCAGGGGTCGATCCTGGTCAGGGAGTGAATCTGTTCGACCGACATGCCCGATTTGATCGCATACCGCAGGTGCCAGACGCGGTCGGCATTGGGGACCGACAGCTTCGCCCGGATGTCGTCTTCGCTCGGCTGCTCGAGGGTGCCCCACTTGTCTTTGTCGTCGCAGCCGAAGCCGAAGGCGCCGACCTCCAGGCCGCGCAAGGCTTTTTGAAACGACTCTTTGAACGTGCGGCCGATCGCCATCGTCTCGCCGACGCTTTTCATCTGGGTAGTGAGCGTCGCGTCCGCCTCGGGAAATTTCTCGAAGGCGAACCGCGGAATTTTGGTCACCACGTAGTCGATCGTCGGCTCGAAGCAAGCGGTCGTTTTGCGGGTAATGTCGTTCGACAACTCGTGCAGCCGGTAACCGACCGCCAGCTTGGCGGCGATCTTGGCGATGGGAAAGCCGGTCGCCTTGCTGGCCAGGGCCGAGCTGCGGCTGACGCGGGGGTTCATCTCGATGACGATCATCCGCCCGGTTTGCGGATGGGTGGCGAACTGGATGTTCGAGCCGCCGGTCTCGACGCCGATCTCGCGGATCACGGCGAGGCTGGCGTCGCGCATCCGCTGGTATTCTTTGTCGGTCAGCGTTTGGGCCGGGGCGACGGTAATGCTGTCCCCCGTATGCACTCCCATCGGGTCGAAGTTCTCGATCGAGCAGATGATGACGACATTGTCGTCCATGTCGCGCATCACCTCCATTTCGTATTCTTTCCAGCCGATGATGCTCTCTTCGATCAGCACCTCGTGGACGGGCGACTGGTCGAGGCCGCGGCGGACGAGCATGTCGAACTCGCCCGTGTTGTAGGCGATGGCCGAGCCGCTCCCCCCCATCGTGAAGCTGGGCCGCACCACGCAGGGGAGGCCGACATCCTCCATCACCCGGCGGGCTTCTTCCACCGTGCGAATCGTTTCGCCCCGGCAACATTCCAGCCCGATCTTCTCCATCGCCGCCTTAAACAGGGCCCGATCCTCGGCCTTGTCGATCACCGCCGGCTGGGCCCCAATCATCTCGACGCCGTATTTTTCCAATACGCCCTGTTTGGCTAGGTCCATTGCCAGGTTCAGGCCGGTCTGGCCACCCAACGTGGGCAGGATCGCATCGGGCCGCTCCTTGGCGATGATTTTTTCGACGATCTCCCAGGTCAACGGCTCGATGTAGGTCCGGTCGGCCATGTCGGGGTCGGTCATGATGGTGGCCGGGTTGCTGTTGACCAGCACCACCTCGTACCCCTCCTCCCGGAGCGCTTTGCAGGCCTGCGTGCCGGAATAGTCGAACTCGCACGCCTGGCCGATGACGATGGGGCCGGAGCCGATGAGCAGGATCTTCTTGATGTCGGTGCGTTTGGGCACGGGGCGGAGCTTCCTCGGGGGGTGATCCCGCCGGCACGGCGGAAACTTATCTGGGCAAAAGGGGGCGAACCAGCGCGCACAGCGACCGGCAGGGACCGCGTGGCGTGTAAAATCTCTCAAAATTAACATCCCCAGCCGCCGGCGGACAAGGGGCGGGGGAGTGAGCGTCTCAAAAGTAGGTGGGGATCGGCTCCCATGCGGCCTTCGCCTAGCCGCGTAGCGGCGCAACTTGTATCGGGGTAGGGAGGACCGATTGAGTTCGG
>JBBDYF010000158.1:0-23307 GCA_040901775.1 Pirellulaceae bacterium
AGCCTCATGGTTGCGGCCCCGACCTCACGGTCGGGGTTATTCCCTGTCGGCCCTCCGGGCCTAAACAAAGCCTGCATTCGCTCGATTTTCTCGGTCGACCCGAAGCGCAAATGCGAGAAAGACAAAACAAGATCATGTCTCATCCAGCAATTCAATCGCTCTCCCGCCGCCAACTCCTCGCCCAGGCCGGCGGCGGCGCGGGCCTGTTGGCGCTGGCCGCTTTGCTGGCCGACGAAGGGCTGTTGGTCAATTCGGCGGCCGCCGCCGAAGGTAACCAGCCCGGCGCGGCGGCCGATCCGCGGCTCAATCCACTGGCGCCGAGGAAAAGCCACTTTCCGGCCAAGGCAAAAAGCGTCATCTGGCTGTTTATGAACGGCGGGCCGAGCCAGGTCGATACCTGGGACCACAAGCCCGAGCTGGCCAAGCGCGACGGCCAAGAGCTGGCAGGCTTCGACAAGAACACCGGCTTTTTCACGGCCCAGGTCGGCCCGGTGATGAAGTCGCCGTTCAAGTTCGCCCGGCATGGCCAGTGCGGCGCGTGGGCCAGCGAGCTGTTTCCCAAAATGGCCGAGCATGTGGACGACATGGCCCTGATTTACTCGTGTCACACGGGGTCGAACAATCACTCGCCCGCCCTGTTCATGATGAACACGGGGACCACGCGGATGGGCTTTCCCACCGTCGGCTCGTGGGTTACCTACGGCCTGGGAAGCGAAAGCCTGAACCTCCCCTCCTTTGTCGCCATGACCGATCCGCTCGGTCGCGGCTTGCCCAAGGGATATTCGCAGAACTGGAGCGCCGGCTTTCTGCCCAGCGTGTATCAGGGAACCTGGCTCAAGCCGCAAGGCGATCCAATCGACAACCTGTACCGCCCGCAGGACCAAAGCGACGCCCAGCAGCGGGCGACGCTCGACCTATTGGCCAAATTGAACAAGCACGCGCTGGCGCAATCCCACGCGGAAGTAGCGCCCGAAGAACTGGAACTGGCGGCCCGGATCGAGAGTTTCGAGCTCGCCTATCGGATGCAAACCGCCGCTCCCGAGGCGATCGACATCGACGACGAGCCGGAGCACATCCACAAGCTCTACGGCGTGGGCGACAAGCGATGCGACCATTTCGCCCGGCAATGCCTGGTCGCCCGGCGAATGGTCGAGCGGGGCGTGCGGTTCGTGCAGATCTACTCGGGAGGGATGGAGAACGAGCGGAGTTGGGACGGCCATCAGAACATCAAGGACAATCATTCGCAGTTCGCCGGCGAGACCGACACGCCGATCGGCGGCCTGCTGGCAGACCTGAAGCAGCGCGGCCTGCTCGACAGCACGCTGGTCATCTGGGGGGGCGAGTTCGGCCGCCTGCCGATCGTGCAAAAAGGGGGGACGGGCCGCGACCACAATCCGCACGCCTTCACCTACTGGCTGGCCGGGGGGGGCTCGAAGGGAGGCACACTCCACGGCGCGACTGACGAACTGGGGCACAAGGCGGTCGAGAATCGCGTCCACGTGAACGACCTGCACGCCACCATCCTGCACCTGCTGGGCCTCGAACACACCAAGCTGACTTTCCGCTACAGCGGCCGCGACTTCCGCCTGACCGACGTGGCGGGGCACGTGGTGAAGGAAGTGCTCGCTTAGTGGTCGCGGCCATGCGCCGCTGTTTCGGTACTGGCGATGCCGGATGCAACGCTAAGAGGCAAAGATCGGAAAAGCTGCACCGAGGAGAAGGTGACATGTACGACCGCATCAGCGCGGCCAGTCGACCGCGCCATGAATACGTCGGCACCGAGTACAGATTGCTTGGACTCGCGAAAGAAGGACATGGCGTCGCCACTCAAGCATTTGTCCGCGCCGAGGAAATGAGAACCCTTCGCCCTGCTGAGCGCATGCGAACCGATGGAGTGATCGACGAAGGGAATCCTTATGCATCTCCTCCCGGACCTCAGGAACCTGCCGACAGCGGCACACTCGACACGAGAAATCGCGGATTTTGGCTGCGCTTTACGGTGATCCTATTGCTAGTCTGCGGACTAAATGTACTCCGCCTCATGAATACCTGGCGTGGATGGCGCTACGATGGGTTTGAGCAAATTGGCTGGCCGTGGGTGTTTTTCGAGCGCGGCGGATTCAGCTATGGTGAATACTTCTATCCTCACTGGCTGGCTGCGGATCTCGGTGTGGCCGCAGGATTGGCCTGTCTTGGCGCTTCCGCCACGCGGCATGGAGTTATGCGCCTCGTTGCGAAGGCGCGAACCTGGGGCACGCCGCATGCTGACTGAGCGGCATAGGGCCGGCCTCGATAGTGTCACTGAATGCGAGGGGCAAGAGTTGGCTGGAGCTCGTTTGTGCTACTTTCTTGGAGAGCCATTTCCCTCTGCCTGGACCGGTCACCCGCCAGGCGCGGAATTCGCTACACTCGAATGATTGAGCCGGCAAGATTCGAGTTTTCACCCGAGCAGCTTTCATGGTCATGCCCTTGGGCGACGACAATCGCGACCGCCGGTCCTTTCCGGTCGTCACCTTGGTGTTGATCGCCATCAACGTGCTCGTTTTCGTCGTTGCGCAAGGGATGGGGGCGAACGACGCGTTCACCATGGCTTTTTCGACGGTGCCGCGCGAAATCGTCACCGGCAAAGACATTGTGACGCAGGACCGCGTGGTCGAAGTGACCACGGTCGAAGGGCCGCAGCGGGTTCGCCGGCCGGGCCACAAGCCCACGCCCGGCTCGGTCTATTTCACGCTGCTCACCTCGATGTTCATGCACGGCGGCATCGCGCACCTGCTGGGCAATATGTGGTTCCTCTGGATTTTCGGCGACAACATTGAAGATGACGTCGGCAAAGTACGCTACGTCGCGTTCTACCTGCTGTGCGGCTTGCTGGCTTCGCTGACGCATGTGGTGCTGAATGCCAGCGGCGACTCGTCCACAATTCCCAGCCTGGGGGCTTCGGGCGCGATCTCGGGTGTGATGGGCGCCTACCTGTTGTTGCATCCGCATCGCCGGGTCACGGTTCTGCTATTGCGGATCATCACGCAAGTGCCGGGCTGGGTGGCGGTCGGGCTGTGGTTCTTGTTCCAGATCATCAGCAGCCTGGGAATTCTGGGGGGCATGAACGCCGGGGTCGCCTACGGCGCTCACATTGGCGGCTTCGTCGCCGGCGCCGCGCTCGCCAGGCCGTTCATGCTGGGCCGAACACTGCCGCCGCAGCAGCCATCGGTGCCGCAGCGCCAATCGTACGGGCGCTGGTAGGCTATCGGTGTCTTGAATCTCCTCTCGAAGGCGGGTGGCGCATGTCGTGGAAAGAGCGTTTGCAGAAGAATCTGAACAACATGCGGCAGATGAGCGAACGGCTCTTGCAAGATTTCAAAACGCCCGACGAGTGGGTGTTTCAGGTCCATCCGAACTGCAATCATGCCCTCTGGTTTGCGGGGCACATGGCCCAGCTCGACAATTTCTTTCTGTCGCTCGTCGCGCCAGACAAGGCACGGGATCTGCCCGAATTTCGAACTCGCTTCGGCATGGGCTCGCAGCCGACGAGCGATCCGGCAGCCTATCCGCCGCCCGAGACCGTGCTGGCGACGATGCGCGAGCGCCGACAATCGCTGCTGGAAGCGCTCGCCGGCATGACCGAGGACGATCTGGATCGAAAACTATCGGCGGGAACGCCGGAGTTTCTGTCGGATGTGGGGTCCGTGTTCGAAATGGCAATCTGGCACGAGGGACAACACAACGGCCAGTTATCGGTGGCCCGCAGGGCACTGGGGCATCAGCCGCTATTTTGAGGATGCGATAGCTCGTTACAGCTTGCCCGGCGGGCGTACGTTGGCGCCGGCGTGCTCGGTCGCCGAGTCTCCCAGGTCGATCCGCGCCTGGTCCGCCAGGACTTGCAACTTGCGGACGAGATCGGGATGCTCGCCGGCCACGTTCTTCGTTTCGCTCAGGTCGTTTTCGAGATGGAACAGCGAGAGCTCGATCTTTTTCACGACGTAGCCATGCCGGCTGGCGATTCCGCGCAGACCAGACATCTGCATCGATTCGGGTTTCAGGTTGGCAAAGTTGGCCGGCTTGCCCCCTTTGCCAGGCGGTTGGGCGGAGGTCAGGTATTCGTGCGGCAGATGCAACTTCCAAGGTCCACTGCGAACGGCTTGCAGTTCATCCCCGGCATAGTAATAGAACGACTGCCGCGGCGATTTGTCGATTTCGCCCGTCAGCAGCGGCAAAATATCCAGGCCGTCGATCGGGTGCTTGGGCAATTCCACCCTCAGCAGTTTGGCCACCGTGGGCACGATATCGAGCGTCGAGGCCAACTCGTGGCAGGTCCGGCCCGCGGGAATCTTGCCTGGCCAGCGCAGCAGGCAAGGCACGCGCACGCCCCCCTCGAACGTCGTCAGCTTCCCTTCGCGCAACGCTCCGGAGCTGCCGGCGTGGTTGCCGTACGACAGGAACGGCCCGTTGTCCGAGCAGAAGATCACCAGCGTCTGGTCGTCGAGGTTGTGTTTGCGAATCGCGCCGAGGATTTCGCCCACCGACCAGTCGAGCTCCTCGACGACATCGCCGTACAGGCCGCGCGCCGACTTCCCTTTGAACTTGTCGGAGGCAAAGATCGGCACGTGCGGCATGACGTGCGGCACGTACAGAAAGAACGGCCGCTGGCGGTTCTGCTCGATAAACCGCACGGCCCGCTCGGTAAAGCGGCGCGTGAACTGCGACTGATCGGGATCGTGCTCGATCGTCCGTTCCCCTTCGATCAGCGGCAGCGACGGAATCGTGCGGACGATCGGATGCAGCGGGCCGTTGTCGTTGGAATACGGCAGGCCGAGAAACTCGTCGAACCCGTGCCGCGCCGGCAGGAACTTGTCGCGGTGTCCCAGGTGCCACTTGCCAAAGATCGCGGTGGCATAGCCCTTCGCTTGGCAGATTTCGGGCAGCAGCAGTTCGGCGTCGGCAACGCCCACGTTGCTCTCGTGGTTCAGCGCGCCGAACAGGCCGATCCGGTTCGGGTAGCAACCGGTCATCAGCGCGGACCGCGAGGCGGTACAGACCGGCTGCGCGGCATAAAAGCTGGTACACCTCGTCCCCTCGGCTGCCAGCCGGTCGAGGTGAGGCGTCTTGATATCCCGCGCGCCGAAGCAGCCGAGGTCGCCGTAGCCCAGATCGTCGGCCAGGATAAAAACGATGTTCGGGCGAGCTGCTTTGTCGGCTGAATAGGCTGTAGAATACGAGGATTCAGCAGCTATTACTGCCCCGACGAAGCAGGCCAGTGTAGTAAATCTGTGTAGCAAATACAGGCTAAACCGACCCCGATCCTGACGGCGAGGAAGAAAGGCAAGCGACGTGATGGCACTCATGGCTGGTGAAACTCCGACTGGCAACGGGTCAACGGTGGAGATGATTGTCGCTCATCGGTTCGCGCCGGTCAAACGCGGGGGGCCAGGACCGGCGCGTCACTTCTTGCCCCGCCCCTTGGCCTTGCCGCCGCGCCGCGGTTGCACGTAGTCGGGCCAGACGATCCGCGCCCCTTCGCGACCGTCGAAGGTCCACACGGGCCAGAGCGGGCTTTCGTCCCGGACGTCGTGATAGCTCTTCACCAAGAGTGTCTTCAGCTCGGCCAGTTTCGCCGGCTCCGCGGCCGAGAGATCCTTCGATTCGGCCCGGTCGTCGCGCAGGTTGTACAGCGCGAATCGGATCGGCTCGGCCGCTTTGAATTCGCGCTGGCCGGCAGCCGTGATGTTGTTGCTCCGCGCGGGAACCTTATCGAGCGCCGCCAGGATCTTCCAATCGCCGACGCGCATGGCCAGTTGATAGTCGCCCGCTGCACCGTTGAAGTGCCAGTAGAGCGGTTTGGTGCGGGCGACTTTACCGCCGAGAAGATCGCCCCCGGAAAACACCGGTAGCATGCTCGCGCCATCGAGCTGACGATCTTGCGGCGGCTGGATGCCGGCGATTTCACAAGCCGTCGGCAATAGATCGACGCCGCAGACCGGCTCGTCGCTGGTGCTGCCAGACGCGATCTTTCCGGGCCAGCGAACGATGCCGGGAACGCGAATGCCCCCTTCGGTCAGGTAGCCCTTCTTGTCGCGCAGCCCTCCCGTAGAGCCGTAGGGATGCTGGCGGGTGATCGCCGGGCCGTTGTCGCTGGTAAAGAACACCAGGGTGGTCTCGGCCAGGCCGCTGGTATCGAGCTGCTTCATCAGCCGGCCGAAGGCGTCGTCCATCTGAGTGATGTTGCCGTGATGGGCGCTGTAAGCCGGATCGTCGTGCGGGTAGAGCCGCGTGTACTTCTCGTCCGAGGCGATCGGTTCGTGCGGCTCGTGAAAGCAGACGTACAGAAAGAATGGCTTCGCTTTGTCGCGGCCGCTTTGCAGCCACTGAATCGCCTCGTCGGCGACGACGTGGGCCGCGTACCCCTCGGTCTTGCCGACTTCCCGACCGTTGCGGACGAAGTTTTCGGGGTTGCGGTGATTCGGCAGGGCGTTGTTCTGCGTGCCGAACCAGTGGTCGAAGCCGTGGTCGCCGGCCTGGGGTTGGGCCGGCTCGTTGAACTGGCCCGTCAGGTGCCACTTGCCGGCATGGCAGGTGCTGTAGCCGGCCTGTTTCAGCAGCGTTGCCACCGTGATTTCGCTTTCTCGCAAGTGGACGGTCGAGCCGTGCGGAATCCAATTGCGGATTCCAACCCGCGTCGGCGTGCGGCCGGTCATCAGGGCGGCCCGCGATGGGGAACAGTTGCCATGCCCTGAGTAACACGCGGTCAGTCGCAGGCCCTCCTTTGCCAGCCGGTCGAGGTGCGGCGTTTGCACGTCCTTGGCGCCGAAGCACGCCAGGTCGCCGTAGCCCAGATCGTCGGCCAGCACAACGACGATGTTGGGGCGCGTGCTGTTCGCCTCCTGGCCGCTGGCCGCTGCAGCGACGAGGAACAACAGCACGATCGACGGAATGAAGCGATCCATAAGCGACTACCTCAAGCGGTTACCCCTGGAAACGACATAACTACCACAAAAGAGCGGAGAGTTCGAAGCCACAGATGGAACACAGATGAAACACGGATGAGGAATATCCGTAATACAAACGCTGAATTTCTTCGCGCGCCGCCGGCTGCGGCCTTCGATTCGTAAGATTCGTTTGATTCGTGGTTGTTGACTTTAGTTCCGGCTATGCCGGGCTGGGTTTCATCCTTGTTTCATCCGTGGCTAATTCCTTCCCATCCGCGATCATCAGCGTTATCCGCGGTTCACTCTCTCTTCCGACTAAAACTTGGCTCCCGGCTACGCTCAGGCCATGATCTTGTCCACCACATTCCCTTCCACATCGGTCAGGCGGAAGTCGCGGCCGGCGTAGCGATAGGTGAGCCGCTCGTGGTCGAGTCCCATGAGGTGCAGGATGGTGGCGTGCAGGTCGTGGATATGCACCTTGTTGACCGCCGCGTAGTAACCGTAGTCGTCGGTCTCGCCGTAGCGCATTCCCCCTTGCACGCCGCCGCCGGCCAGCCACATCGTAAAGCCTTCGGGATTGTGGTCGCGGCCATTCTTGCCTTGCGCCACGGGGGTCCGGCCGAACTCGCCCCCCCACCAGACCAGCGTGTCCTTCAAGAGGCCCCGCGCTTTCAAATCCTTGAGCAGCCCGGCGATCGGCTTATCGACCTCCAGGGCGTTCTTGTCGTGTCCTTGCTTCAGATCCGAGTGCTGGTCCCACTGCACGTTGCCGTCGCTGTGGGTGACCTGCACGAACCGCACCCCCCGCTCCGAAAAACGCCGGGCGAGCAGGCACATCCGGCCGAAGTTGGCGGTCGTCGGATCGTCGAGCCCGTACAGCCGGTTGGTTGCCTCGGTCTCTTGCGACAGATCCTCGATCGTGGGCATTTCGGTCTGCATCCGAAACGCCAGCTCGAACGAGTTGATCCGCGCTTCGAGCGACGCTTCCGGCCCGCTTTGGCTTTGATGTTCGCGATTCGCCTGGGCCAGCAGATCGAGTTGCAGCCGCTGCAAAGGTTGCGGCAGGCGGGAGTTCTCGATATAGCGGACGGTCGCCTGGTCCGAAGGGACGCTGGCATTGCCTAGCGGCGTTCCCTGATAAGCCGCGGGAAGGAAAGCCGCGCCCCAGTTGTTGATGCCGCCGTGGGCGAGCGTCGGGCAGATGGTGACGAAGCCGGGCAGGTTGGCGTTTTCGGTTCCCAGCCCGTAGCTGACCCAACTGCCGATGCTGGGGCGGACGAAATTGTCGCTCCCCGTGTGCAGCTTGAGCAGCGCGCCGCCGTGGGCTGGATTGGTGCCGTGAACCGAATGCAGCAGGCACAGGTCGTCCGCGCAGTTCGCCACGTGCGGGAACAGCTCGCTCACCCACAGGCCGCTTTCGCCGTGCTGCTTGAATTTCCAGGGAGATTTCAGCAGGTTGCCGGTCGGGGCAAACTGCACCCGCGGCTTCTCGATGGGGCAGGGCTTGCCGTCGTCGCGATCCAACAGGGGCTTGGGATCGAACGTATCGACGTGCGACGGGCCCCCCTTCATAAACAGAAAGATCACCCGCTTGGCCCGCGCGGGAACATGCACCGGCTTGGGTGCCAAGGGATCGACGACTCCTGCCTGGCCGGTTTCGGCCAGGCCCGCGTCGGCCAGCAGCGAGGCCAGCGCCAGCGAACCGAAGCCGACGGCCGAGCGGCCCAGCATTTGCCGGCGGGAGAGCGGTTGTGCGTGCATCGCTACCTCACGTAGATGAATTCGTTGGCGGCCAGAATCGACTGGCAATAGGCCTGCCAGGCGAGCCCAGAACGCTCGGCCATATCCGGCTCGGTTGTCGTTAATAATTGCTCGGCCTGGCGGAGAAATCTTTGCCCCGCCCCCAGTTCGTCGGCCGTCGGCTCGCGGCTGTAGGCCAGGGCGTAAAGCTGCCCGATTCGCTCCGCGTCGTCGGCTGCCGCGGCCAGCACCCGCTCGGCCAGGCTGCCGCTGGCTCGGGCGACCAGCTCGCTGTTGAGCATGAGCAAGGCTTGCGGGGCAATGGTGGTCGTCGGGCGATCGCTCGTGCTAACCGCCGCATCGGGATAGTCGAGCAATCCGAACACGTCGTACACATTGTTGCGCACGATCGGCAGGTAGATCGAGCGGCGGTTGCTCGTGTACTCGGTCTTGTCCTTCGAGGTGTGATCGAAGAAGAACTCTCGATTCTTGACTTGCAGCAGCGAGCCCCCTTGCTCGCGGTCGAGCGTGCCGCCGACGGCGAGCAAGGCATCGCGAACCGCTTCGGCCTCCAATCGGCGGACCTCAAACCGGCCCCACAGGCGGTTCTCGGGATCGTGCTGAGCGGCTTCCCCCGCCGGCAGGCTGCTTTGCCGATAGGTGCTCGACAGCATGATCAGGCGATGCAACGATTTGAGCGAGGCGCCGCTTTCGACGAATCGGGCTGCCAGCCAGTCGAGCAACTCGGGATGAGTCGGCGCTTCGCCCAACATGCCAAAATTGTCGGTCGTGCGGACCAGCCCCTTGCCAAAGTGCCAGCGCCAGACCCGGTTGACGAAGACCCGATAGGTGAGCGGATGCTTTTCGTCGGTAATCCAGCGGGCGAGCTCCAGCCGGCCGCTGTGGCTCGTCGAGAACTGCGGCGCTTCGAGCGAAGTAAACACGACCGGCACTCGCCGCGTCGCCACATCGCCCAGTTTCAGGTGGCTGCCCCGCACATGAATCGGAAGATCGACGATTGCCCGCTCCGTCACGCCCATTGCCGAGGGGATCTCCGGCGCGGCCTTTTCGAGCGCGACCAGCTCTTCGCGCGCGGTCTTGAGCTGGGCCGTTGTTTCGGGCGGATAGAGCGGCTCCAGCTTTTCGGGCGACTTCTCTCCCTCTTTCGCCTTCTCCTTGACCGCCGCGCTGGCTTGCTCGACCAGCTTTTGAATCTGTTCTTTCTTGACGGCAACCAGCTTTTGATGCGTTTCGAGGCGGGCGGTCGCCGCGGCATCGGGCAAGGGATTCTCGTGCCATTTGGCGATTTTGGTGAACGAGTCCATCGTCTGCGTGCTTTTGAAGACGCCGGCGAGCGCGTAGTAGTCGGCCGCGTCGATCGGATCGAACTTGTGGTCGTGACAGCGGGCGCAGCCGAGCGTCAGTCCCAGAAAGGCCCTTCCCACCGTGTCGAGTTGCTCGTCGATGATGTCCATCTCCATCTTCGTTTCATCGACTTCGGCCAGCACCTTGGGGCCGATCGAGAGGAAGCCGGTGGCGATCAACTGCTCGCCGCGCTGGGCGTCGCCGTCGTAGGGGAGCAGATCCCCCGCCAGTTGCTCCTGCACGAACTGCCGAAACGGCTTGTCGCGATTGAAGGCCGCGACCACGTAATCGCGATAGCGCCAGGCGTTGCCGTGGGCGATGTTCTCGTCCAGGCCGTTCGAGTCGGCATAGCGGGCTACGTCGAGCCAGTGCCGGCCCCAACGCTCGCCATAGGCGGGCGATTCGAGCAGCCGATCGACGACGAGGGCGAAGGCATTCGGCCGCTCGTCGCTGAGAAAGTCGGCGACTTCCGCGGGGGTCGGCGGCAACCCGGTCAGGTCGAACGTCGCCCGGCGGAGGAGCGTTCGCTTATCGGCCGGCGGCGCGGGGGCAAGCCCCTCGGCTTCGAGCCGGGCGAGTAGGAACCGGTCGAGCGGCGACACCACCCAGGCCCCGTTGTTCACTTCAGGCAGCGGAGGATCGCCCGCCGGCTGAAAGGCCCAATGCCCCGGATCGCGAAACGGCGACTTGGCCGTCGCCTCGGCCGGAAAGTGCGCCCCCTGTCGAATCCATGTTTCCAGATCGGCAATCTGCCGATCCGTCAGCTTCCCTTCCGGCGGCATCGAAAGTTCGTCGCCCGACTGTCGAACCGCCTCGATCAGGCGGCTCTCGGCCGGGTTGCCGGGAACGACCGCTTCGCCAAAATCGCCCCCCGCGAGCAGCGACGCGCGGGAATCGACCCGAAAGTTCGACCACTGCTTCTTCGGGCCGTGGCAGGCGAGGCAATGTTCGGCCAGCACCGGCCGGACCTTCGTCTCAAAAAAGCGGAGCTGCTCGGCTGTTTGCTCAACTGGCTGCTCGGCCCAAGCCAGCGCAGGGGCCAGCAGAGCAAGGAGGATTGCCAGCAGCGATCGCAAGCCGCGCATGATGCTGATTGCTCGCAACGGGTTCGGTGGGCGGGAAAGACCGGGCGGGAACTGCTTTGCTCAAAATCCCTAACCAACCTATCCAGTGTTTCCGAAACCGCCGCGCAATGCAACCGCTTTCGCGATCTGCCGGGGAAGTGGGCTCGGTTAGCGGGATGCGTGCTGGTCATCTGCCGAGAGAGCAAATCGAGTTGCCCTTTCAGATTGTTCGGTCAGATGGTCGTAGAACGATTGGGCGGCCGTGCCGTGCGATGTCGAGAGCAGCGTCGTCGCCTGTCGGACCCGCGCCAGTTCGTCGTCGAGCTCGGTCAGCGTTTTCGCCGTCTGCCGGTGCGATTGCCAAAGCCCGTCGAGCTGCACGACCAACCCCACGATCAACGCGGCCTGGCCGGCCAGGGCGAGCGGCATTCCCAGCGACCACAAGTCTGGGCGTTCGACAATTTGCGACCAGCCCAGGAGCACCGTCCCGCAGGCAAACAAGGCCAAACCGAGCGCCACCAGCGACCAGACCGCCAAGTTGGTTTTGGGCGTTCCCTTCTTCGCTGCCTCGGCTGCCGCCGTGCCGGCCTGCCGGGGCAAATGCGGCACGGCGACGGTTGCCGCGCCGTCCAGTCGCGTTTTGGGGCGCAGGCTGGCTACCAGCCGCTCTACGCCGCGCATTTCCGCCTCGATTTGCCAATCGTCGGCGGGGTCCATGGATAACGGCCCCGACGACTGCTCCTCAGGGCGCTGCGGCCGGTCGTGGCCGAGGGTCGTTCCGCAGGCGGCGCAGCGCACGAGCGAATCGCCGGCGGGCGAAGCCTCGGGCGCGACATCGTGCTGGCAGTTCGAACACCACATGGTTGGGGGCGAAGTCTTTGTTAGCGCAAGGGAAGGCGCGGTTTGCAGCGCTTCTGGCAGTCAATTCGGCTGGCCGACGGCGGAAACTGTACCGATTTTGCCGATTTTTCGCTGTGAATCCCGCGGAGGTGCTAGCGGAAGTTCCTGCTGACCAAGTTCAATCGAGCTGCTCGCCGCGCAGCCAGCGGGCCAGCAGGTCGATCTGCTCCGCGGTCAACAGCGGCTGCTTGGGGCCGGGGCCGCCGGCACCGAAGGCGGGCATCCGGTCGTTGGTGTCGCGGTAGAACGCTTCGTGCGTCGGGTCGGTAATCAGCCTGGCGAGCCAGTCCTTCGATCCCCAGCCGGTGAGGTCTGGCGCGCTGCCCAGGTCGCCGCCATCGCCGAATTTGTGGCAGTCGGTGCAGGCGTAATTGCTAAAGGTTTCGGCCAACGCCTCGCGCCCTTTTTCGAGCGACCCGTCGGCTTCCGCCTTTTTGTCCGCCTCGGCCTGCGCGGGAAGTCCCGCCTCGGCCGAGAGGGCCGCGACGATCGACCCAATACGGGCTTTTCCCTCGTCGTCGAGCTCGCCCAGGTCGTCCTGAACAAAGCTGACCATCTCGCCCTCCTTGTGCCGCGTGTTGCCGAAATATTCCGGCCCGGCAATTCGCTCGGGATCCAAGAGGCCCGCCAGCCACGCGCGCGAGCCAAAGCCGAACAGGTTCGGCGCGGTGGGATTCTTGGCGGCGATTCCGCGACCGGCGCTATCCAGGTGCTGATGGCAGGCCGCGCAATTCTCGGTAAACAGTCGCTCGGCGTGGGCGAGCTGCGTCTCTTTTACTGCATCGCCGCCGCCGACCACTTCCGGCCGCGGCTCGGCCACGGTGCGGGCCCGCGCTACAATCTGCTGGGCCTCGGCCAACGTATGCGGCAGCACCGGGGCGGGATCGTCCTTGACGTAATACTGCCCGCGAAGCCAATCGACGATCAGCGACAGCTCGCGAATGCTGACGTCGTTCCGTTCGGGATGGGCCAGATCCTGGGCGAACGACGGCATCCGGTCGTTTTCCATCCGGTAGAACCGCTCGTGCGTCGGGTCGCTCACGAGTCCCAGCATCCACTCGTACGAGCCGTAGCCAGTCAAATCGGGGGCGAGGCCAAGCTGCCCATCGTCGCCCAGTCGGTGGCAACTGGCGCAGTGCTGCCCGATCAAGCCGACCCCACGCTGGATCAGGGCCGAGTCTTTGGCATCTGCTTCGGCCTGCGAGCGCAGCCGGGCCTGGGCCGACAGGGCGGCGGCGATGGCATCGACATCGTCGTCCTGCTTTTGCGGATCGTCGGCCAGCATTTCGGCATGTTGCTTGACCCAAGTGGCCATGCGGCCCGCTTTGTGGTTGGTGTTGCCGAAGTACGCGGGCGAGACGATCTGCTCGTCGTCGAGAATTCCCTTGATCCAGCCGCGCGAAGCAAAGCCGAACAAGTTGGGCGCCCGATCCGCCTTGTCGGAAGCCACGGGCGCATCAAATCCCGGCGGCCGCTCCCCCGCGGCATCGGCATAGTCGTGGCAGCTTGCGCAGTGCTGCTTGAACAGTCGCGGCCCGCGGGTCAGTGGGTCGTTCCTCAAGAGCGAGACGGCCCCCTGCCGGGGAATCATCCGCACCTCCGAGAGCGAGCCGTCGGGCAGCGTTTCCTGCCGGTTGATCAGGTCGTGCATCCGCTCGGCTTCGTGCGCGGCGTCGGCGCGGGCCTGCAAAAAGTCGCGCGAGGCGGCAAGTTTCGCTTCGTATTGCTCCCCTTCGAGCTTGAACGTCTGAGCCAGATAGACGAAATAGTCGTCCGACCACGCCAGGCAGGTCAGCACGCCGACACTCGCCAGCAACAGCACGATAAACGCCTGGCTGAAGCGGTGTCCCCAGCGGCTGATGCCGATCAGCGGCAAGAGGGCGAGTAGCGTCATCACGACGCCCGGAATGATGATCGCCCCGATGATCTCGGACGAGCCGGGAAAATACTTGAGCAGTTGAAACAGGAACAGGTAATACCATTCGGGCCGGGCCGCGGAATACGCTTCGGCCGGATCGGCCGGCGCGCCAAGCTCCGCCCCGCGATGGGCCAGCGGCAAATTGCCCCGCACCACGCCGGACAGGTCGAAGTGAACCACGCACAGCAGCACGACGCTCAAGAGCACCAGGCAGCCGAGGGCATCGAGCAGCACCTGCTTGGGCCAGAAATCTTCGTCGGCTCGGCCCGGCGTGATCTTGGCGGTGATGCCGTGCCGGCGGAACACGGCGATGTGCCCGGCTAGAAAGATCAAGAGCAGGGCGGGCAACACCCCGGCATGCATCGCAAAAAAACGGGTCAGCGTGTGGTGGCCGTACTCGTTGCCGCCGACCGCCAATAGCTGCAAATCCTTGCCGACAAAAGGGATGAGCGTCGCCAGGTTCGTGGCCACGTTCGTCGCCCAGTAGCCCTTTTGATCCCAGGGGAGCAGATACCCGGTCAAGCCCAGCCCCAGCACCAGTTGCATCAGCACCAGGCCCAGCCAGTAGTTCACTTCGCGCGGGGCCCGATAGGCGCCGTCCCAAATCACCTGCAACAGGTGCAGGGCCATGACCACCACCATCGCCTGGGCCATGAAATGGTGGACGCCGCGGACCAGCCAGCCGCCGGTCATGTGGTGCTGGATGTAATAGACGCTTTCGTAGGCGGTCTGGCTGCTGGGGCTGTAACCCATCCACAGGAAGATGCCGGTAATCGCCTGCACGGCAAAGGCAAACACCAGCATGCTGCCGGTCACATACCGCAGCCGAGCGCCGCTGGGGATGTTTTCGTAGAGGGTTTCGTGGAGGAGTCGCTGCGCGCCGGTTCGCTCGTCGATCCAACCGATCAGGCGGCGCATCATGGTTTGGCTTCTTGCTTCTCGTGGCCGGAATAGAAATTGCAAAACTGGACCCACACCTCGCCCGCCGCCAACTTCTCGGCATCGACCGGCAGCGCGTCCATGTCGCGCGGGCTGGGGCTGGGCAAGATGCGGGCGCCGTCGAGCTTGAAACTGCTATTGTGGCAGGGGCATTGGAACACCTGGCGATCCGCCGAATAGGCGACACGGCATCCCGCGTGTGGGCAAATCGTGTTCAAACACTCGATCTCGTCCCCCACCTTTCGCAGATAGACGGCCCCGACCGGCTGGTTCGGTTCGCGATTCCAGGCGTCGGTCAGATCGGCGATCACCGGCACCTGCACCGGGGTGCCGTCGTCGGGCAAGGCGGCGACCGTGGCGACGCGCCGGTACGGGCGCTGCGCCTCGGCTTCTTTAGAACCGCTGCCGCCACCTTTGTTCTTGCGCTTGAGAATGGGATCGAGAAACATCAGCACCCCCGCCCCCATCGGAAACAAGCCGACCAGGCCGCCGATCAGCAAAGCACTGACCGCCGCCAGCACATTCCGGCGCGGGGGATTTTCAGGCTGGGGCGACACGGGCGTCTGGGCCGGCTGGCCCGCGGCACGAGGGTTGAGCGACTTGGGCATGAATCGGTATCTAGTTAGCGGATGCCGCCGCGGGACAGCGGGTTAGCGTTGATGCAGAAATCGCAGGTAGGCCAAGAGCGATTTCAAGGTGGAAGCTAGTGCTTCGTCAAGCTTAAACGGGATCGGGTGCCACGTCCCACGCTTGCGTGGGCGTGTCGTCGTGCAGTTCGCGCGCCCACGGCTTGGGGGTCATATCGAGGGAAAACGAAACGAGTGCCGTGGGCGTGGCACCCAGGTTCCAAGGCGGGAATAGCGATTATCCCATCGCTCTGCGCACCGCGTCAAGCACGACCGGCTGCGCCTCGGCCAGCGAACCCTGAATGAAAGCCCCGGCTGCCGCCTTGTGGCCGCCACCGCCGAACTGCTCGGCCAGCTTGCTGCAATCGACGCGGCTCCGGCTGCGAAAGCTGATCTTGAAGCCCCCCGTCGGCTGCTCGACCAGAATCGCGGCAACCTCGGTGCCGGCAATGCCGAGGGCCATGTTGATCGCGTCCTCGGTATCGCTGGGCAGCGCGCCGGTCTGGGTGAAGTCTTCTTTCAGCACATACGTATGCGTCAGCTTGCCGGCCAGTTCGGTGGCCACGCGCGAGAGAATCGCTCCCCGCAAACGGACGCGGCCCAGCGTATCTTGCTCGTACAGCGAACCGTAAATCGCGGTTGGGCCGGCCCCGGCGTCGATCAGCTTGGCCGCCGTGCGATACGTTCCGGCCGACGTCGAGCCAAACCGAAACCAGCCGGTATCGGTCGCCAGGGCGGCAAACAGGGGCCTGGCGATCTCGGGCGTCAGCTTCACGTCCAACGCTTCGGCCGCTTCGACCACCAGCCGGCCGGTCGCCTCGGCCTGCACGTTTTTGAACAGCTCGGCGTCAAGATCGTCTTCGCTCATGTGATGATCGACGACCACTTTCTTCCCCGGAAACGCCCGGATGAAATCGCTCATCGGGCCGAGCTGCGCCCAAGCGCTGGTATCGAGGATCATCAGCACTTCAATATCTGCCAGATCGGCCGGCTGCACCGTCTGGCCGATCACCTCGATTCGCCGTGTCGGGTCGATAAAGGCCAGGTTGGGTGGCGTCGGATGGCCGTTGACGATCCGCACGCGCTTGCCCAGTGCTTCGAGCACGCCGGCCATGCCCAATTCGCTTCCCAGGGCGTCGCAGTCGGGGCGAATGTGACTGACCAGCAAAAACCGCTGGTGAGAGCGGACAATTTCGGCGAAGCGAGGCCAGTTGATCGTCATGTCAAACTGAATCAGCAGGGTGTGAAAGGTGGGAAAGTATGCAGGGTGTGAAAGGTGGGAAAGTATGCAGGGTGTGAAAAGTGTCACTCGCTGCTATCACGGTGATTCTGAGGTTGCATATTTGTTTCTTGTGCTGCACGCAACGAATCCAGCCGCGCCTGTTGCGCCGTAAGCGACTGCCGCTGCGGTCGTGCAAATTTCTCCCCTTGATATTCCGATTTCTGCAGATGGGCGATGAAATTCGAGAGCATGCCGCTGGTCAACCGCGCCAGATCGTGCAGCCGATTGTACTCTGCGGCGGCCAAGTAGTTTTGGTCCAGGGCGATTTGCAGTTGGGCTCGGACTTCACCACACGACCCCTTCGCGATGAATAAGAACTGAATGAATTCGGTCTTGGAACCTCGCTCGAAGCCCTCGGCGACGTTCGACATCACCGACGCAGCCGCGCGTCGCACTTGATCGACCAGGCCGCGATCGGCGGCGAATCCTCCCTCGCGCGTCAATTGATAGATGGCCGCTGTAAGCTCCCGGGCACGCTGATAGACGTGCAAACCTTCAAACGCTGCGGCCACATTGCCCTTCTCACCTTTCATACTTTTGTCACCTTTGTCACTCGTCATTATCGTCTCCTTCCCGCGACGCCGAAAGCCTCGCCGCCTCAATATCGTCTGCGAGCTGCGTCTGAAGGGCCTCGACCGACCCAAACGGCTGGATGCTCCGCAGCCGGGCGAGAAAATCGACTTCGAGCGGCTGGCCATACAGCGAGCCGGCAAAACCGATCAGGTGAACCTCGACCTTCAGAGCCTCCTCGCCGAACGTCGGGCTGGGGCCAATATTGACCGCCGCCGGCCAACTGCCGGCCGGCGCGATCGCCCGGGCCGCGTATACCCCTTGGCCCGGCAGCAGCGTGTCGATCGCCGCAACATTGGCGGTGGGAAAGCCGATTTTTGCCCCCCGCCCGGCCCCATGAGTAACCATGCCGCGAATCCGATAGGGGCGCGTTAGCAATTGCTTGGCGAGATCGACATCGCCCGCCCCCACCGCCGTTCGCACCCGACTGCTCGAAACGTACTCGCTCCCCACAACCAACGGCTGCACGATCTCGAGCGCCACGCCGGCCGCATCGCACAGTCGGCCCAGCACCTGAATATTGCCTGCTCGTTGGCGGCCAAAGAAAAAATTCGGTCCCTCGACCATCGCCCGTGCCCGTAGCTTCTGGCGGACAATCTGGTCGAAAAATTCTTGCGGCGAAAGTGCCAAAAGCGCTTCATCGGTGGGATACGCGACGACGGCCGTGACCCCCAGTTCATCCAGCAGTTGGGCCTTGCGATCGGTCCAGGTGAGCGGGGGGGGAGCGGCTTGCGGACGCAGGATGCGAACCGGGTGCGGATCGAACGTAAAGACGATCGCCGGGCCGCCAACAGCGCGCGCCTTGGCGAGCAGCCGCTCGACGATCCGGGCATGGCCCCGGTGAACGCCGTCGAAATTGCCGATCGTCACCGCCCCGCCAAGCAGGTCGGCGGGCAAGTCGTCGAGGGTACGGAGAAGTCGCACGTCTATTTCGCCAGCGATTGAAATGCTTTCGGCAGATACCTTAGCAGATCGCTGGCGACGAGCGACACCTGGCCGAGTTCGCTCGCTGCCAGGTCGCCCGCCAGTCCATGCACGTGCGCGCCGAGCACGGCCGCCTCGAACGGCGGCAGTCCTTGGCAAACGAGCGCCGTGATGACGCCCGTTAGAATGTCTCCGGTGCCACCGGTCGCCATGCCTGGGTTGCCCGTCGTGTTCGTCCGCTCGCGAGCGCCGTCGGTGATGAAGGTCTGCTGGCCCTTCAGGAGGATCACCACGTTGTTCTTGGCCGCCAAGTCGCGAGCCGCCGCAATCTGCTGGTCGCGGTGCTTCGCGCCGACTCCGAACAAGCGGGAAAACTCGCCGGGATGCGGCGTCAGAATCCGCGGCGCATGCGCGTGGCGAAGGCCGTCGTCGCTATCGATCAGGGCATTCAGTCCATCGGCATCGACCACCAGCGGCTGCCCCGCGGTGCGATAGAGCTGCGTTACAAACTTTGTCAGCTCGCTCGACCGGGCCAGGCCCGGCCCGACGGCAACGCAGGTCGCCTCTTTCAGGTGCGATTGAAGCTGGTCCAACGCCGAGAAAAACAGGTATCCCGAGGCATCGCACACCAGCGGGACCGTCATCAAACAGGGGTCAAACGAGGCGACCGTGTCGAGAATGCATTCCGGCACCGCCAGCTTCACCAGCCCCGCGCCGCTCCGCAGGCAACTCATGCCCGACAGGGCAATCGCCCCCGCCATGCCGCGCGATCCGCCGATCAGCAAGGCGCGGCCGAAATCACCCTTGTGAGAGTCGGGACGGCGAGGAGGTAAATGAGGGAAGTTGTTCGACATGGTAGTAGTGGAAAATGACTAAGGACTAAATCCTAATGACTAACGGGAGAGATATGCTCATCTTAGTCATTAGTCCTTAGGATTTAGTCATTCCGACTTCGTCGGGCGATCATCCCCGCGATGTATCCCGCCTTGAAACCGGCGTCGATATTGACGACCGAGACATTCGCCGCGCAACTGTTGAGCATGCCCAGCAGCGCCGCGATGCCTCCCAGGTTCGCGCCGTAGCCGACGCTGGTGGGGACGGCGATCACGGGGCAATCGACGTGCCCGCCGACGACGCTCGCCAGGGCCGCCTCCATGCCGGCGACGACGACCACCGCGTCGCTGCCTGCGATCCGCGGCAACTGCTCTTGCAGGCGGTGCGGCCCCGCCACCCCGACATCGACGATCACCTCGGCCGCCACCCCCATCCACTCGACCGTTTCGCGAACCTCTTCGGCCACCGGAATGTCACTGGTGCCGGCGGTGACGATTGCCACGCGACCCATCGTTTTGGCCGGCCCGGGCGCGGTCAGGTCGAGTCGAAACGTCCGCCCCGCCTCGTTGTAGCGGGCGGTCGGAAACTCGATCAGCAGGAGCTGGCCCTTGTCGGCACTGACCCGCGTCGCCAGCACCGGCTGCTGCTGATCGACCAGGCGGCGGATCACGCGGCTCAAGGTTTCGGCCGATTTTGTCTCGCCAAAAATCACCTCGGGAAATCCGCAGCGGCGGCGGCGGTCGAGATCGAGTTGCACGTCCCCTAGGTCGGCCGTTTTTCCATCGCGATTGGTCATGGCTCCATCCTATCGCCGCCTTGTCGCCCTCGCCAAGGCGGAGCACAATCAGCACTGTCAATCTTCCTGATCTCTGTCCTCTGACCCTGACCTCCCTCCTCTCTCCCCCCCTCTTGCCATGCCATCCTGCGTCCTTGCTTACTCTGGTGGTCTGGATACATCGGTCATTCTCGGCTGGTTGATCGAGGAGGGGTACGACGTACACGCCGTCTATGTCGATCTGGGGCAGCCGTGCGAAGATCGCCAGGCAATTTTGAAAAAGGCGCAGGACTGCGGGGCGAAATCGGCCCGCATTGTCGATGCCCAGGAAGAACTGTGCCGCGACTTTGCCTTCCCCGTGCTGCAGTGGCAGGCCAAGTACGAAGGGGTTTATCTGCTGGGGACCAGCATCGCCCGGCCGCTAATCAGCAAGGTTTGCCTGCAAGTCGCTCGCGAGGTTGGGGCCGATGCCTACGCCCACGGAGCGACCGGCAAGGGGAACGACCAGTGCCGCTTTCAGTTGGCGGCCGAGGCGCTCAATCCGGCGATCACCCTGATCGCGCCGTGGCGGATGGAGAAATTTCGCCAGCGGTTCCCCGGCCGCACGGCGATGATCGACTTTTGCGCCCAGAAAAACATCCCGGTCAAGGCGTCGGTCGCCAAGCCTTATAGCAGCGACGAAAACTGCCTGCACATCAGCTACGAAGCGGGCCGGCTGGAAGATTTGAACGTCAACGGCGTGGCGACGGTCGATTTCGGCATGACCACGCCGCCACAGAAAGCGCCCGATAAGCCCGAACAGGTGAGCATCGCGTTTGAGTCGGGCGTGCCGGTCGCCGTCAACGGCGCGGGTCTCGGCCCGCTGGCGGTCGTCAAAACGCTGAACGAAATCGGAGGGCGCAACGGCATCGGCCTGGTCGATATGGTCGAAAACCGCTTCGTCGGCATGAAGAGCCGCGGCGTGTACGAAGCCCCCGGCATGACCGTGCTCTACACGGCCCACCGCGTCGTCGAGCAACTGACGCTGGACCGCGACCTGATGCACCTCCGCGACACCCTCGCGCCGGTGGTGGCCGAAAGCGTCTATTACGGCTTCTGGTACGCGGCCAAGCTCGACGCCCTGTTCGCCTTCATCCGCCAGGCTCAGCAGCCGGTGACGGGCGAGGTGCAGCTCAACCTGTACAAGGGGAACCTCGAAGTGGCGGGCCGCACGAGCCCCAACAACTTATACGACGAGGGAATCGCCACGATGGAAGGGGGCGGCAGCTACAACCAGACCGACGCCGAGGGTTTCCTGCGGATTCAGGGCCTGCCCTGCCGGGTGCAAGGCCGCGTGACGCCGCGCAAGTATTGAGCTGGGCTGGGCGCAAGCACCTCAGACTGTCGCGGACGTCTTGCGCGCACTCTGGGTGTTGGCCCCTGCGAGGGGCCAAGAAAATGCGAAAACCGGGCCGGCCTCGCAAGGAGGGGGAAGGCCCGAAAACATCGCCCTGGTGCATGCGCCGCTTTGCCGATCCAAGAATTCTCCGACTTGCTCTTTCCCCCGGCTTGAGAACTCGCATAATAAGGCTTCCCACCCAAGTTGGTCCGGCGCAAGGCCGGGCGGGCGCACTCGACCCGGTTCGCTCCGCTGGTTTTTCCGTCTGCCTGGCAGTTTCGACCGGTTCTTTCGCCCGGCTCGTGCTTGGGATCCTACTCCAACGCCTATTGTGAGGCTCCCCGCCTCTTGGCTGTCGCCGCGCCTGAATTGCCTCCGCAACGGCCTGAAGCGTTCGTCTTCGGGCCCATGCGAAGCCCGCTCGGCTGGCAGCTACCAGCAGTCCAGCCTTCCCACCTCTGGCGCCGTTCGCGCGCCGGGCCGCACTTTTCGATTTCAAGTGAGAGACATGACGACTTTCAAAAACTTTCGCAACCGCAACGAAGGCCGCCGCGACGACCGGCAACCAAGCGACAAACAACCAGGTGAAAAGCAGTCGGGCCACACGCCGTTCGGCGACAAACGCCCTGGAGGTGGCTCAGCGCCAGCCGGCGGTTCGTCGGCCACGGAACTGGGGCCGCAGCACCTGGAAATCCTCCGCGAACTGGAAAACGAGGGGGAGCCCCTCTCGCTGGCCGAAGAGCTGGCCGAGCGATCCGACCTGGACGCCGACGGGGACGAGCAGTTCGCCAACCTGAACCAGCAGGGCGAGACGCACATCGCCGAGCTGCAGAAGATGAGCATGCCGCAGCTCATCGACGAGGCTCGCCAGGAAAACCTGACCGAAGTCGCCGGCATGAAGCGGCAGGACCTGATCTTTCGCATCCTGAAAGAGCGGGTCAAGATGAACGGGCTGATGTACGGCGAAGGAACGCTGGAAATCCTGCCCGACGGTTTTGGCTTTTTGCGCAGCCCCGACTATCACTATCTTTCCTGCCCCGACGACATCTACGTCTCGCCCAGCCAGATTCGCCGCTTCGGCCTGCGCACCGGGGCCACCGTCTCGGGCCAGATCCGCCCGCCGAAAGAGAACGAGCGCTACTTCGCCCTGTTGCGGGTCGAGGCGATCAACTACCAGGATCCGAACAACGACCAGAACCGCGTCTCGTTCGACGACCTGACCCCGCTGCACCCCGACAAGCGGATCGTCATGGAGCACGACAGCGAAGATCCCTGCACCCGCGTCGTCGATCTGGTCACACCGATCGGCTTTGGCCAGCGGGGGCTGATCGTCAGCCCGCCTCGCGCCGGCAAAACCATTTTGATGCAGAAGATGGCTCAGGCCGTCTTGAAGAATTTTCCGGACGCCTACGTCATTATGCTGCTCGTGGACGAGCGGCCCGAAGAAGTGACCGACATGGAGCGGCAGGTGAAAGGCCGCAACTGCGAAGTCATCAGCAGCACGTTCGACGAGCCCCCCGCCAGGCATGTGCAGGTCGCCACGATGGTGCTCGAAAAGGCCAAACGCCTGGTCGAGTGCGGGACCGACGTGGTGATTTTCCTCGATTCGATCACGCGGCTGGCGCGGGCCTGGAACAGCGAATGCCCGCAGTCGGGCAAGCTGCTGACCGGCGGATTGGACGCGAACGCCCTGCAGCAGCCCAAGCGGTTTTTCGGCTCGGCCCGCAAGGTGGAGGAAGGGGGCTCGCTGACCATCCTGGCCACCGCCCTGGTCGATACGGGCAGCAAGATGGACGACGTAATCTTCGAAGAATTCAAGGGAACCGGCAACCTGGAAATTCATCTCGACCGGCGGCTGGTCGATAAGCGAATCTGGCCCGCCATCGACATCACCAAAAGCGGCACCCGCCGGGAAGAAATGCTGATGGACCCCGACGAGTACCGCCGCGTCACTGTCATGCGCCGCGTTTTGGCCGACATGGACTCTCCCGCCGCGATGGAACTGCTCGTCACCCGGCTCGTCAAGTCGAAGACGAATGCCGAGTTTTTGATGAGCATGAATTTGAAGT
>JBBDYF010000159.1:0-3341 GCA_040901775.1 Pirellulaceae bacterium
CCTGGTAGGTCATGCTGGTCAGCCACTCGACGAGGTTTTCTTTTTTGGGCCCCGCTTGGAACAGCCCTTGCAGCCCCATCAACATCAGGCTAACGGTGCAGTTGCCGCCGACGTAGTCCTTCACGCCGCGGGCGAGCGCCGCATCAATGACGTGGCGATTGACCGGATCGAGCACCACGACGGCGTCGTCGTTCATCCGCAGGCTGCTCGCCGCGTCGATCCAATAGCCGTTCCAACCGGCGGAGCGAAGCTGCGGATGCACCTGGTTGGTGTATTCGCCCCCCTGACAAGTCAGGACAATATCCATTGCCTGAAGGGCACCTGGGCTTTTGGCGTCGAGCAGTTTACCGGTCGCTTGGCCGCCGATCTGGGGCCCTGCCCCACCGACATTGCTGGTCGTGAAAAAGACCGGCTCGATGTGCGCAAAGTCCCCCTCGGCCTGCATCCGATCCATCAAGACCGAGCCAACCATCCCCCGCCAACCGACCAGACCGACGCGCTTCACGGAATCAACCTCGTTTTTAGAGAACCCGGAACAGGAACTCGTCACCTAGCAATCTACTGTCAATTTCCCAATGCCACAATGAACCGAAGTGACCGTGGTTTCAGAGAAATGGTTCATTTTGCGTCTCCGATCGACTTTGCTCCGCCACAAGCTGGTGCTACAATGTAGATACGCCGTATTAACCTAAGCAAGCCACGGAGCAGCCCCGTATGATCAAGACTCTGACCAAGCACGGAAATAGTTGGGCACTGGTGATCGACAAGCCGGTGCTGGAACTGCTGAACATCAATCCCGACACGCCCTTGAAGATCCGAACCGACGGTCAAACGCTGATCATCGCGCCGGTTGATCAGACTCGTAAAGAGGAATTTCGCGGTGCGCTCGAGGAGACGAACCGGCGGTACGGCAAGGCCTTGAAGCGGCTGGCTGAATAACGCATGACGCCGACCTTCCTGTCCCTCGATTGCGGTCGTGTTGCGAAATCATGCGGCTCGATGACGTTGCACCGATTCGCCGCTATTCTAATGACAAAGGAGAATGACGCGATGACGATTTTCCCTCGACTGCAGTCGGTCGCAACGTGGGCGATGTCGGTTTGGCTGTTGACTTGTCTGATAATCTGTTTAGGGAGCACGTCGATGCAGGCTGAAGAAGAGAAGCCGCCCAAGCCGGTGACGATCGGCAAAGTCGAGTCGGCCGAGCTGGTGGTTAAGGATAAAACGCTGCAGGTAACCGCCGTCGGCGAAGTACCCACGGGGGGCTACACCAAGCCGATGCTGACGCGGTTGCAGTACTTCAAGCAACCCGACGACGGCATTCAGGACTACACCTTCGAGGCGACGCCTCCGGCGGGGGTGGCGGCGCAGGTGATCTCGCGGGTGACCGCCAGCGACAAATGGCCCGCCCTGCCCGACTGGGTGAAAGGGGTGCGGATTCACGGCGTAGGCGATGGGGTGCTGGTGAAGATGCTGGAGAGGAAATGAAAGTTCCGAGGGCGCGGTAGGAAATACAACGGTTCTTTGCAGGCCAAGTTCCACGGGGCCCGTGGAACCTACTGCCGTGGTACCTACCATCTACTGGGCCGGCGGGATTGCCTTGCCGTGCGGGTCGGTCGAGACGCCCGCCAGTTCGGCGTCGAGCTCGGCCTGCAGCTTTGGATCGAGAAAGTGTTCCATTCGCTCGGCTGCCTCGTGCAGGTGGTCGCGCGGAAGGTCGAAGTGGGTATCGAGATAGGTCTCCCACAGCCGATGCGCGCGGACCAGGTTGCGGGCGGCGGCGCGGCCGGCGTCGGTCAGACGCGGTTCGCGGGCGCGGTCGCGTGTGATCCAGCCGCGGCGAGCGAGCCGAAGCCCGGCCAACCAGCGCACGAACCGACTGGCCGTCGGCTCCTGACCCCTGACCTCTGACCTCTGATCTCCGACTAACGCCGGAGCGCCACGGAGGGCGTTCCCTACACTGGCCCCTGTCCACTGCCCTCTTTCCTCCAGCCGGTAGAGCCGGGCGATCACATCTTCGCTGGCAATCCTCACCGCCAGCGCCAGGTTTCGCAGCCAGCGACTCGCGAGGCCGTGCCGTGGAGAAAGGAAGACGGCCCCGGTCAGTTGCAGGCCGGCGACCACCGCCATCATGCCGGCGACGCTCGTGTCGAGCTGGGCGGCCGCCAGATAGCCAAACAGTGCCGACACGATGCCAAACGCGGCTGCCCAAGCCAACATCCAGCGCAGGCGGTCGGTTACCAGGGCCGCGGCCGTCGCGGGAACGATCAGCATGGCGACCACCAGGATCGAGCCGACCACCTCGAACGAGGCAACGCTGGCCGCCGCGACCATCGCCATCAGGGCGTAGTGAATAGCCGGCACGCTGAACCCCATCGCCGCCGCCAGCGCCGGATCGAAAGCGACGAACTTCAGCTCTTTCCACAGACCGGCGACGAACAGCAGCGTCACCAGCAGCATGCTCGCGAGCGTCCAGATCGAGCGCGGGATCGGAAGCGCCGGCGGCGGGGGCAGATCGACCGCGACGTACTCGATCTGGCCGTACAGAATGCAGTCGGCGTCGATGTGGGCCTGGGCGGCGAAGCCCATCACCAGGATCACTCCCAGCGCGAATAGCGACGTGAAGACCACGCCCATGCTGGTGTCTTCAGAGACCTTGCCCAGGCCGGCAATCGCCTGCGTCAGCACGCTGGTGAGTATGCCGATGACGACGGCGCCGACGAACATCGGCCAGCCGGTGAGGCTGCCGGTCAGCAAAAACGCCACCGCCAGACCGGGCAACACCGCATGGCTGATGGCATCGCCCAAGAGGCTCATGCGGCGGAGCACGAGGTAACACCCCAGCAGGGCACAGGTGATATTGACGGTACTGCCGATGGCGATCGTCCACAGCGGCAGGCGGAACAGGTTCCAGTCGAACGCCGCGTCGGGGCCTAAACCTGCGACCGTGTGGTTCCACAGCCAGACGCCGCCGCCAGCAAACGCCAGCAGCAGATACGCGGCCCAAGCGACCGGCTGCCAAAAGCCGCTCGTTCGGCGGCGCTGCGCACCGTTGCCTTTCGTCGCGGGCAAGCCTTTTGTCGGTGGCAAGCGCTGGCGAACCATTAGGGATTCCCTTCCTGCGCCTGCTCGGGCCAGCGGCCGGCGGCGCGCAACTGGCCGATCAATTGCTCCACGATGGCGGGGGGAACATATTCTTCGATCGACGGGCTCGCCAGGTTGGCCGTGCTATTGGCAAGGTCGGGGTACTCGGTCAGAAAGGCTTCCCACAGTCGTTGTCCGCGGGCGACGGCGGCGGCATCGTCGCGGGCGGCTGCGGTCAGCTCGTATCGCCCCCCGCC